>CAYODC010000178.1:0-4947 GCA_964402575.1 uncultured Verrucomicrobiota bacterium | reverse complement strand
CGAAGCGAAGCGGAGCGAGGGTCAGCGTAGCGGCGCGGCAGCGCCGCGCGTAAGGAGGGCTTGAGGCGGTCGCGGCAGCGGGGAGGAAGGAAGGCCGGGCTATGGGGGGAAGCGCGGCCAAGGGGGGAAGGCAAGGCCGCGCAAGGGGGGCTTGAGGTAGGCCGCGCAAAAGGGGCTTGATCGAGTCGCTACGCCTCGAAATAGGTTCGAGCCCTGTCCAGGAAGCACGACCATCTTTATGGTCCATTAAACCCTGTGTTGACAGGGGTTTTTCTTATTTTTATGCCGCTTCTGGATAGCCACTCACATGTCTGGGCACAACGGTCCCGCCGGCTGAAAATCCCCTTGGCGCAAACGCGCTTTAGGGGCCATCCTTCGGACGCGCAATGATTTCCGAAGCCGACACTTGCAGAAAATACGTCGTGCCCAGACTCCACGCTGCCGGCTGGGAGGACTCCCAGATTCTCGAACAGCGCTCCCTCACCGATGGCCGCATCATGGTCGCCGGCTCCAAGGTTTGACGTAAGGCTCCCAAGCGCGCCGACTACCTCCTGCGTCATCCGTCCGGCAACATGCTGGCCGTGGTCGAAGCCAAGGCGCTGCACAAAACGCCCGCCGACGGCCTGCAACAGGCCAAGGAATACGCGCAGATGCTCGACCTCCAGTTCGCCTACGCCACCAACGGCGAAGGCATTGTGGAGTTTGATTTCCTCAACGGCACCGAAACTCCCATCGGGACCTTCCCTTCCCCCGACGACCTTTGGTTGAGGCTCAAGGGCCATCTCGGCCTTTCCACGCCGGATCAGGAACAGCAATTCCTGACGCCGGCCAACACGAAAACCGGCCAGGCCCCGCGTTACTACCAGAAGATCGCCATCGATCGCTCCATCGCCGCGATCGTGGGCGGCAACCAGCGCGTGCTCCTCACCATGGCCACCGGCACCGGCAAGACCCTCGTCGCCTTCCAGATCTGCTGGAAGCTCTGGTCGTCCAAGTGGAACGTCAAGGGCGACCCCACCCGCAAGCCGCGCATCCTCTACCTGGCCGACCGCAATTTTCTCGTGGACGATCCCAAGAACAAGACCTTTGCGCCGTTCGGCCATGCCCGGCACCGCATCGAAGGCGGCAGGATCGTCCACAGCCGCGAACTCTACTTCTCCACCTACCAGTCCATCGCCAAGGACGCGCGCCGCCCCGGCCTCTACAAGCAATTCAAGCCCGACTTCTTCGACCTCGTCATCGTGGATGAGTGCCATCGCGGTTCCGCCAAGGACGAATCCAACTGGCGCGAAATCCTCGATTACTTCGCCCCCGCCTGCCAGCTCGGCATGACCGCCACCCCCCTGCGCGCCGACAACCGCGACACCTACCTCTATTTCGGCAACCCCGTCTACACCTACAGCCTCCGCCAAGGCATCGACGACGGCTTCCTCGCCCCCTACCGCGTCCATCGCATCGTGACCCAGTGGGACGCCGCCGGCTGGCGCCCCAGCAACGGCGACCTCGACCGCTTCGGCCGCGATATCCCCGACGAACTCTACACCACCGCCGACTTCGAACGCCGCGTGGCCCTGCGCGCCCGCACGCAGGCCGTCGCTCGCCACCTGACCGATTTCCTCAAGAAACCCGACCGCTTCGCCAAAATCATCGTCTTCTGCGTGGACCAGGAGCACGCCGCCGAAATGCGCGCGGCCCTCGTCAACCTCAACTCCGACATCGTCAAGGACCACCCCGGCTACGTCTGCCGCGTCACCGCCGACGAAGGCGACGTCGGCCGCGGCCATATGCAGCGCTTCCAGGACGTGGAAACCCGCGAGCCCGTCATCCTGACCACCTCGCAGCTGCTCACCACCGGTCTCGACGCCCCCACCTGTCGCAATGTCGCGCTCGTCCGCCTCGTCAATTCCATGGTCGAGTTCAAGCAGATCATCGGCCGCGGCACCCGCGTCCGCGCCGATTACGAAAAATACTACTTCAACGTCCTCGACTACACCGGCTCCGCCACCCGCAATTTCGCCGATCCGGAATTCGACGGTGATCCGGCCTTCGCCACGCAGGAGGAAATCGACGAAAACGGGCAAACGAAAAAGGAAGAAGTCGTCTCGCCCGAAACCGGCGAAGAACCGCCCGGTCCGTCCGTGGGCGAAGGCGGCGGAGCCATCATCGATCCGCCCGACCCACAGCGCCGCAAGTTCTATTTCGACGGCGGGCGCGTGGAAACCGTCGCCGAACTCGACGCCCTGCTTCCCTCCCTCCTCGACCGCGCCTTCAAAGGAGAACTATGAACACCACGAAACTTGAACGCTTGTAAATAAAGTTATCAATCTTTGCATTGTAGCATGTTGACAATTCCGCGGGGTAGAAGTCGGTCCTATAAAATACTATTTTCCATGGTGTGGAAAATCCGCCGAAATGTTTTCCATGCCGTGGAAATATTCCATGGGCAAGACCCCTCCCCTGATCAGTCGCAACCCCTTCACCACTCCCGATGAATGATATTCTAGATTTCATCGGCTGCCTCCTTTGGGACTCCTTTTCGCCGGAACAGAAACTCGACGTTCCTCCTCGCGCCAGGCGATCCTCTTCGCTGATGATTTTCTTTGCCTATAGCCATTCCCATAAACATGCAGCGATCCAACCACCCGGCTCGGCAGGGATGCCTCGCCCTACCATTCGCCATGGGAGTCAGGTCTTGGGTAGGGCGAACCCTCCGGGTGAGCCGTGATGATGGATTCATCCTCGCTACATCATTTCTGATAAGGCTCTAAGCGCTCCGCTCCACGCCGCCGGCCGCCTTCCGGGCCTTTCTGGTCGGCCTCGCGGTTTCCGGCATGCTGGTCGCGACCGTCCGCGTCGCGGAACCCCTCCTCTGGCTGCGCATGGAAGAGGGATCCGACACCAACGCCTTCGACTCCTCCTCCGGCACGCGCCACGCCCAACCGCGTTCGCGGGGGGCCAGCGTGGCGGCGCGGCAGCGCCGCGCGCAAGGGATCGGCGGTGGCACCACGGTCTCCGTCTATGCGCTATGTCCCCCCAACGGAGAAAGTCTTGTTTTCTTGCCGCATGGGTCTATGGTTGCGGTCCAATAAATCATGGCAGGTTCCCGGTAGCGACAACCAAGGAAGAATATGAGGCTCAAGATGGAACGCAGTGTGAAGCATAGCGGCGGGGTTTGGCCGAGGGTCGTGCTCGGCGGGTTGGTTGGACTGGTTGCCTTTCAGGTCTACGGGGCCGGGGTTGAGATTGGCACCCGCCAGAGAACGCTCGTGCCCATCGAACTGCCGGAGTATACGCCGATCGCGCCGTCGAATGTCGCCGCATACGTGGACCACGGCTTCGCGCAATGGCAGTGGGAGGCCGGCACGAACCACGGCGTGCGGCTTGACCTGATGCCGGCAGGCTACGAAATGGCCACGCGCCAGACCCGCCTGCTCTCGTTTTTTTCCATCAGCGACATCCACATCACGGACAAGGAATCGCCCGCCCAAGTGCCTTATTTCGGCTGGAGCGCCGCGTTCGGCACGCAAGGTCCCGCCTCGCTCAACCCGTCCTCGTACTCGCCGGCCATGTGCGCCACGACGCACCTGCTCGATTCGACGGTCCAGACGATCAACGCGTTGCACCGCCTGTCCCCGTTCCATTTCGGTATCGCGCTCGGCGACTTTTGCAATTCCGGGCAATACAACGAACTCCGCTGGTTTATCGATGTCATGGACGGCAAGGCCATCGTGCCCAGCTCGGGCGCACATCTCGGCGCAGACACGATCGACTATCAGAAGCCGTATCAGGCCGCCGGCCTCGACCGTTCGATCCCGTGGTATGCGGTCATCGGCAACCACGACCAGTTCTGGATGGGCATTGGCTATCCGACAGAGAAGGTCCGGCAAGCGATGGTCGGCAGCAACGTCCTCGAGATCTATTCCCCTCCCGGGCTGGGGCCTTTGGTGCCCGGTGCTTCGGAGGGCAATGGCACCTACGTGGGTGTGGTCGACGGAACCACGCCTTATGGGGATGTGATCCATTGGGGACCCACGAATAATTATGCCGCGCGGCCGACGGTCGCGGCCGATCCGAACCGCCACATCATCGCGGAAAACATCGCGTCGCCCACGAATTTCGTCGCCGAGTTTTTCAAGACGACGTCCGAGCCGTCCGGGCACGGTTTCAACCGGGATGGCGCGGGCAGCACGGCGGCTTGCTACACGTTTGAACCGCTGACCAATGTGCCGATCCGCGTCATCGTGCTGGACAACACGTGCAAGGCCGACCAGACGAACCAGTCGCCTACGTTCTACGGCGCGGGCTGGATGGACGACGCGCGCTACGCGTGGCTCACCAACGAGCTGCAAAAAGGCCAGGACGAGGACCGGCTGATGATTCTGGCGGCCCATATTCCCGTCACTCCGCAAGAGAGCCTGACCGCGACGAACAAGCTCGTGGGCAAGCAGTTCTACGATCCCGCGGTGGAGACGAACCTGGTGGCCACGCTGCACCGTTACCCGAACCTCCTGATGGTCATGGCCGGGCACCGGCACGTGAACGTGGTGACGCCGTTTCCTTCGCCCGATCCGGATCATCCCGAGTTCGGCTTCTGGCAGGTGGAGACACCGTCGCTGCGGGATTTTCCCATCCAGTTCCGCGCCTGGGAGATCTTCCTCAACAGCGACACGAACATCTCGATCGTGGCAACGGACGTCGATCCGGAGACGACGCCCGATTCGCCGGCAGGCAAGGCCGTCAGCCTGGGGCTCGGTGCGTTGCGGGTATACAGTTGCATTGAACTGACCAACACGACTTCGCATGCGTACAACGCGGAGTTGGTCAAGCCGTTGACACCCGCGATGCAAGCCAAGCTGGCCGGTTGCGGCGAGATGCAATGACGAACGAGCCCCATCCGTTTGCCGCCTATAGCCATTCCCATAAACATGCAGCGATCCAACCACCCGG
>CAYODC010000177.1:0-4962 GCA_964402575.1 uncultured Verrucomicrobiota bacterium | reverse complement strand
CACGGGGGCGGCGACGACGTTTTCGATGCTGATGGCCGGCCGGGTGGGGGTGGGCATGGGGATGGGGTTGCTGATGATTGCGTTCCGGACCTATTTCCTGATCGAGAAGGACGAAGGGCGGAAGGAATCCGGGATCATCGCGTTGACGGCGGGGGTGGTGGCGGGGATCAACACCGGATCGGTTTCGGGCGGGATGCTGGCGGCGCGGGTGGGGATGGCGCCGGTGTTCCGGGTGCAGGCGGTGCTGCTGGTGGTGGCGGCGGCGGCGGCGCTGCTGCTGGTGCGCAACCGCCACCGGCCGGCACGGTCGGTCGCCGGCGCGGGGGAGGGGCTTTCGGGGCTGCGGTTTTTGGCGGACCGCGCGGTCTGGAGTTTTTTCGTGCTGGCGTTCCTGCCGGTGACGGCCTGCGGATTGTTTTTGGGTTTCCTGTTTCCGTTGTTTGCGGAGGCGCAGGGCTGCACGACCCATGAAATCAGCCTGGCGTTCATGCTGTTCGGGCTGTGCAGCGTCTACATGGGGCCGTCGCTGACGCGCATGACGACGTTCCTGCTGGGAGCGCGGCGGGCCATTGTCGCGGGGGCGCTGGTCATGGCGGGGGGGCTGCTGGCGTTTGCGTTCATCCAATCGCTGGCGGCGGCCTACGTGACGATTCTGCTATTCGGCCTGACGGAGAGTTTCATTTTCAACCAAGGGCTGTCCTACTACTCTTCGCTGGGAGGGGTGCGGCGGTTCGGAGAGGACAAGGCCATGGGCGTGTACAACGTGTTTGAGTCGGGGGGGGAGGCGCTGGGGCCGATGGCGTTCGGCCTGGCCATGAGCCTGAGCCTGGGGGCCGGCGTGGCCGCCATTGCGGCGGCGCTGGGGGCGGGGGTGCTGGCGTTCCTGGGGCTGAGCCGTTCACGGGGGGGGCAACGGCCATGAATCCGCTTCGCTGGTACCGCCGGCAGAGCGTCCGGCTGAAGATTTTCATTCCGTTCTTTGCGATCACGCTGCTGTCGTCCACGCTGTTCACCCTCTATGGCTACAACCAGAGCGTTCGGGCGATCACGCACGAGATCGACAAGCGGCTGCTGATCGCGGCGTTGACGATGGAGCAGTTGCTGCCGCCGGGCTATTTCAACCGGGTGCGGACGCCGGACAGCATCGGGGAGGAGGAGCACATCCTCTACACGGAACGGCTGGACGAGTTTCTGAAGAACGTGGGGGGGACGTATCTGTACGCGCTGTACCGGGAGGGGGGGAAGTATTATTTCGTGGCGTCGGCGGCGCTGGACTATGGCTACTGGGTGGAGTACGAGCATCCCGCGCCGAACATCTTCGAGATTGAACAGAACTGGCAGTTGCACATTTCGACGACGCAGGATCCGGACTACGGGCTGCTGCGGTCGGTGGTGATTCCGTACAACGACGCGGAGGGGCGGCGGTTCATCATCGGGGCCGACATCCACGCCCACGAGGTGGAGGCCCTGAAGCGGCGGGCGTTTTTGAATTTTTTCCTGATGGGGTTGGCGAGCTTCCTGCTGGCGGTGCTGTTCAGCTATGCCGCGAGCTACACGATCACGAAGCCGCTGGTGCGGTTGTCGACGTTCACGCGGCGGCTGGTGGAGAGCGGGTTTTCGTCTTCGATCCGGCTGGATCCGGCCTTGTTTCCGGACGGGAACCGGACGGTGGCGGAGACGGCGATCCTGGCGTTCGACTTCGACCAGATGCAGCGGAATCTCGAGGCGCACATCGAGCAGTTGAAGCAGACGCAGAGCGCCCGGGAGCGGGCGGAGAGCGAATTGAGGATCGCGGGGCAGATCCAGGAGACGTTCCTGCCGGAGGCGTTTGATCCGGGGGCCTACGGCGGGCGGGTGTGGCTGCACGCCACGATGAAGACCGCGAAGCAGGCGGGGGGGGATTTGTACGATTTCTTTGCGCTGGACGAGGACCATCTGGGGTTTGCGATCGGCGACGTGTCGGGCAAGGGGATGCCGGCGGCGATGTTCATGTCGGCGGCGCTGGTGCTGCTGCGGTCCGCGGCCAAGCAGCTGCGCGATCCGCCGGAGATCCTGAAGCGCGTGAATGCGGATTTGGCGGACCGCAACGAGAGCTGCACGTTCGTGACGCTGATCATCGGGGTGCTGGACACGCGGACGGGCGAGGTGGTGTATGCCAACGGCGGGCACAATCCGCCGCGCCGGCTGGCCGCGGATGGCGCGGTGTTCCCCGTTCCGGTGAAGACGAACATCGTGGTCGGGGCGATGGCCGGGCGGACGTTTGAGCGGGAGACGCTGGTGCTGGAGCCCGGCGAGGCGTTGTTCCTCTACACCGACGGCGTAACGGAGGCCATGAACGAGGCCGACGAGCTTTACGGGGAGGCGCGCATGGACCGGGAGCTGGGCGCGCTGGCGCCGGGGGCGGCCCCGGGGGAGATCCTGCGACGCATTGCCGCGGACGTGGACGCCTTCAGCGGAGCGCGCGAACAAGCCGACGACATCACGATGCTGGTCCTCCGCTACCGGCCCGGGGCGGCATCCGTGTAGGACGATTTCCGACGGCAACTTCAGCCGCCGCCGGACAGACGGGGGGAGGGGGTGCGCGCTAGGGTGGCGTGCATGAAAACCCCGGATCCGCTGGAAACCCCTTGCCTGGATGGGCGCGCCATGGTGCTGGTCGCCGATGATTCGGAGGCCTACCGCACGCGCCTGTCGCGGCTGGTGCGGCATGTGCCGGGGGTGTCCGCGGTGGTGCAGGCGGTCCGCGGCTCGGAGGTGCTGGAGGCGTTCCGGCGTTGTCCGCCGCGCGTGGCGCTGGTGGACATCCAGCTGGATGCCGGCGACGGGGAGGGCGGGCTTTTCGCCCGGATCAAGAGCGACTATCCGGCCACCGTCCTGGTGGCCCTGACGCGCTATGGGGGGCCGGTGATGGACGCGGCTTGCCGGGTCCGGGGCGCGGACCACTGTTTTGACAAGACCACGGAGCTGGACGCGATGATCCAGACCGTCGGGCAATGGATGAAACGCAATCCCCAGGAGAAACCGTCATGAAAAACGCAACTGTCGCCGACACGGGCCGCGCCGCGATGAACGCGCTGGCCGGGAAGTACCTGACCTTCAAGCTGGGCGCGGAGGAATTCGGGCTGGAGATCCTGAAGGTGCAGGAGATCATCAAGATGATGGAGGTCACGCGGGTGCCGCGGACGCCGGGGTTCGTGCGGGGGGTGATCAACCTGCGGGGGAAGGTGATTCCGGTGGTGGACCTGCGGTTGAAGTTCGAGATGGAGACAAGACGTGCATCATCGTAGTGACGGTGCGGCGCAAGAGCGGGGCGGTGGTGATGGGGATCATCGTGGATGAAGTCTCCGAGGTGCTGGACGTGGCGGGGGAGCGCATCGAGCCGCCGCCGGAGTTCGGAGGCGTGGTGGACACGTCGTTCATCCTGGGGATGGGGAAGATCGGCGAGCGGGTGGTGACGTTGATGGACGTGGACCGGGTGCTGTCGGGCGAGGACGTCGCCGCCGTCGCGGCGATGGGCGAATGAACACGCAACGATGTCGAAACAACACGGGAAAACCGAAGGAAGGAAGCCTCACATGAGCATGACCATTGGAAAGAAGATCGGGACCGGATTCGCGTCTGTGATCGCCATCCTGGCGATCATGGGCGGCATTACGCTCTTCTCGATGCGGACGGTGCGGAACACCACGGAAGTGGTGGCGGTCAGCGAACAGGCCCTGAAGGCGATGAACCAGTGCGCGGTGGAGCGGCGGGATTATGCGCTTCAGGGGCAGTTGGCGGATGCGCAGGGGAAGACCGCGGCGGACCGCTGGCAGGCGGCCTACGAGGAGATGGCGGAGGGATTGAGGAGCCTGCAGGGGCGCGCCGAACTGCCGGCGGAGCAGCAGGACCAGGTGGAAGGGGCGGTGGGGGGGCTGGGCCAGTACGCGGCGGCGTTCCAGGCGGGCGTGAAGTCGTACCAGGACCGGGAGGCGGCGTTCAAGGTGTGGAGCGAAGTGGGGTGGTCCTTCACGGCGTTGATCCAGCAACTGACGGAAAACGAAATCCAACCCGCGTGGAAGAAAGCGACGGCGGCCCAGGACGCGGTGGAAATCGAAAAGTGGGGTCAAATCAACCTCACGCTGGACCAGGAGGTGATCCAGCCCTTCCTGCTGCTGAGGGTCAATGCGGTGTATCTGGTTGCGACGCGGGCGGATGCCCAGTACCAGGCCTTCCAGAAACAATTGCAGGCGGTGCGCGACGGAATTGCCTCGTGGAGCCAGCGGGTCAAGGGCCAAGCCGGGCTGGAGCGGGTGATTCAGCAAATTGAGGAGCAGATCGGCATCTACGCCAAGGCGGGGGAAGAGTATTACCAGGCGGTGCTAGCCGACCGCGAGGCGGGAGCGAAGATGGGCACGTCGGCGGCGGGAATCATCCAGGCGGTGACCGGGGTGGAGGAGCATTTGTCGGGCCAACTGAATGCGGTGATTGCCCGGGCGACCGCATCGACGTGGCTGGTGGCGCTGGCGGGGGTGGTGATCGGGATCGTGCTGGCGTTGCTGATCACGGCGGGCATCAACAAGGCATTGAAGAAGCTGGCGGATGCGCTGGGGAGCGGGGCGGGGCAGGTGACGGCGGCGTCGGGGCAGGTGTCGTCGGCGAGCCAGTCGTTGGCGCAGGGGGCGAGCGAGCAGGCATCGAGCCTGGAGGAAAGCAGCGCGGCGCTGGAGGAGATGGCGTCGATGACGCGGCAGAACGCGGACAACGCGGGCAAGGCCGACAGCCTGATGGGGGTCTCCCGGAAGGTGGTGGGCGAAGGCGCGAAGGCCGTCGACGAGGTATCCAGCGCGATTGGGCAGATCAAGCAGTCGGCGCAGGAGACGGCGAAGATCATCAAGACGATCGACGAGATCTCGTTCCAGACGAACCTGCTGGCGCTGAACGCGGCGGTGGAGGCGGCGCGGGCCGGGGAGGCCGGGAAGG
>CAYODC010000176.1:0-4981 GCA_964402575.1 uncultured Verrucomicrobiota bacterium | reverse complement strand
CGGCGGCGCTGGCGGCGCGGGTGGCGGACCTTGGGGGGAGGGCCGTGGCGGAGCGCGGAGGGTTCCGAATCGCGATTCCCGGGGGATCGGTGATGGGCTTGCTGGCGCAGGGATTCGCAGGGCAGGCGGTGGACGTGGGGCGCTGGGACTGGTTTTGGGTGGATGAGCGGTGCGTGGCGCGGGAGGATCCGCGCAGCAACGCCGGAGAGGCGGAGCGGGGTTTGTTGTCGCGGCTAGGGGTGTCGCCGGAGCGTTTGCATGCGATGGAGGGCGCGCGGGGGCCGGAGGAGGGGGCGCGGGCCTACGAAGTCGAATTGCGCCGGGTGTTGGGAGGGGGGCCGGATGAATGGCCGCGGCTGGATCTGGTCTTGCTGGGGCTGGGGGAGGATGGGCATGTCGCCTCGCTGTTTCCGGGGCATGTTGCGCTGGGCGAATCGCGGCGGTGGGTGGTGCCGGTACGGGGGGCGCCCAAGCCGCCGCCGGAGCGCATCACGCTGACGCTGCCGGTGCTGAACCACGCCCGCGAGGTGTGGGTGGTGGCGACGGGTGCCGCGAAGGCGGCGGCGGTGGCGCGGGCGCGGGGCGGCAACCGTGAAGGGGCGGCGGCGCTGCCGGTGCAGCGTCTGCGTCCGGTGGACGGGGAGGTTCGGTGGTTCATTGATTGCGCGGCGGCGGGGATGCGCAGCGGCGAGGAGAAAACATGAGCACGGAAAGTCCCCGGGCGGATTCGACCACGATCGTCATTTTCGGCGCGTCGGGGGACCTGACGCACCGCAAGCTGATTCCGGCGCTGTTCCGCAACTACCGCAAGGGGCGGTTGTGGGAGAGCACACGGATCGTCGGGGTGGCGCGGCGCGACTGGAGCGGCGACGCATTCCGGAAAGGGTTGCGCGAAGGGGTGGCGCGGCAAGGCGGAAGTCTCGACGAGGCCGAATGGGCGGCGTTTGCCGGCCGGATCCATTACTTGCGCGGGGACCTGGAGGCGGCGGGGGACTTTCCGGGCCTGGAGGCCGGGCTGAGGCGCATCGAAGGCGGCCGGGCGAACCGGCTGTACTATCTGGCCACGGCGCCCGAGCTGTATGCGCCGGCGTGCGACCATCTGGCGGCGGCGGGGATGTGCGCCGAGGAGGAGGGGTACCGGCGGATCATCATTGAAAAGCCGTTTGGGCGGGACCTGGCTTCGGCGGAGGAGCTGAACCGGCGAGTCCATACGGCGTTCCGGGAGCACCAGGTCTACCGCATCGACCACTATTTGGGGAAGGAGACCGCGCAGAACATCCTTTTTTTGCGGTTTGCGAACACGTTGTTCGAGCCGGTGTGGAACCGGCGCTATGTGTCGAACGTCCAGATCACAGTGGCGGAGGACGTGGATGTGGGGCGGCGGGGGGGGTACTACGACGGGGCGGGGGTGTTGCGCGACATGTTCCAGAACCACCTGCTGCAACTGTTGTCGCTGGTGGCGATGGAGCCGCCGGCGTCGCTGGAGGCCAACGCGGTGCGCAACGAGAAGGCGAAGGTGCTGGGCAACGTGCGGCCGATCCGGCTGGAGGACACGGTGCGGGCCCAGTACGAGGGCTACCGCGGGGCGGAGCGGGTGGCGGCGGATTCGCAGACGGCGACGTATGCGGCGGCGAAGCTCTACATCGACAACTGGCGCTGGAAGGGGGTGCCGTTCTACCTGCGCTCGGGCAAGGCGCTGGCGGCGCGCAGCAGCTCGATCATCGTGGAGTTCCAGGCGCCGCCGGACGTGATGTTCGGCCTGGCCCGGCAGGAGGCGTTCACGCCGAACATGCTGTCGATCTGCATCCAGCCCGAGGAGGGCGTCCACCTGCGCTTCGAGACGAAGGTGCCCGACACGGTGGCGGAATCGCGGTCGGCCAACATGGACTTCAGCTATCGCGAGGCGTTTCCAGACATCGCGCTGCCCGACGCCTACGAGCGGCTGTTGCTGGACGCCCTGAAAGGCGATGCCTCGCTGTTTGCGCGCAGCGACGGAATCGAGATGGCCTGGCGTTTGCTCGATCCCGTGCTGTCCGGCTGGGAGACGGTGCCGGAGCTGTCGCCGTTGCGCACGTATGCGCCGAAGAGCTGGGGGCCGGCGGAGGCGAATGAATTGCTGGCGCGCGAGGGGCACGTGTGGCGCCTGGGTTGCGGCGAAGAAGGTTGTTTGCTTTGAAAGGAAGGGTTGCATGAAGTCCACTGCCGATATCGGGGTCATCGGGCTTGCCGTCATGGGCGAGAACCTGGTTTTGAACATGGAGAGCCGGGGATTCACGGTGGCGGTGTACAACCGGACGGTGGCGAAGGTGGACGCGTTCGTGGAGGGGCGCGGGCGGGGCCGGAGGATCGTGGGGTGCCGCAGCGTGGAGGAGTGGATCGCGGCGCTGAAGCGTCCGCGGAGGGCGATGATGATGGTGCGGGCGGGGAAGGCGGTCGACGAGCTGATGGGCGAGATCGTGCCCCTGCTGGAGCCGGGAGACATTCTGATCGACGGGGGCAACAGCCACTATGCCGACACGATCCGCCGATGCGGGGAGGCCGGGCGGCGGGGAGTGCTCTATGTGGGCACGGGGATATCGGGGGGGGAGGAGGGGGCGTTGAAGGGGCCGTCGATCATGCCGGGCGGGGATGCCGGGGCGTGGCCTGCGCTGCGTCCGATCTTCCAGGCCATCGCCGCCCGGGTGGATGGCGGGGTGCCCTGCTGCGAATGGCTGGGGCCCGACGGGGCGGGGCATTTCGTCAAGATGGTCCACAACGGGATCGAGTATGGCGACATGCAGTTGATTGCGGAGGCGTACCATTTAATGTCGGCGGGGCTGGGGCTGGCGCCCGCCGAGATGGCCGACGTGTTCCAGCGCTGGAACCAGGGGGCGCTGGATTCGTACCTGATCGAGATCACGGCGGAAATCCTGAAGAAGGAGGATTCCGAGACGGGCCGGCCGTTGGTGGATGTGATCTTGGACGCGGCGGGCCAGAAGGGGACGGGCAAATGGACCTCGCAGGCGGGACTTGACCTGGGGGTCGGGATTCCGCAGATCGCCGAAGCCGTGTTCGCCCGGTGCTTGTCGGCGATCCAGGACGAGCGCGTGGCGGCCAGCCGCGTGCTGGCGGGCCCGTGCGGCGGGCGGGCGGAGGACAGGGAGCGTTTCGTGGAGGACTTGGAGCAAGCGGTGCATGCGGCGAAGATCTGTTCGTATGCGCAAGGCTACCAGTTGTTGCGCGCGGCATCCGGGGAGCATGGATGGAATTTGAACTATGGCGACATTGCCCGGCTGTGGCGGGGGGGGTGCATCATCCGGGCGCGGTTTCTGCGGCAGATCCAGGAGGCGTATGACGCCGAGCCGGGGCTGGCCAACATGCTGCTGGCGCCGTATTTCCGGGACGTGACGGCGCGGGCGCAGGACGCGTGGCGACGGGTGGTCAAGGCGGGCGTGGACCTGGGGATTCCGCTGCCGGCGATTTCCTCGGCGTTGAATTACTATGATGCGTACCGGTGCGAGCGGCTTCCGGCAAACTTGTTGCAGGCCCAGCGGGACTATTTCGGGGCACACAACTACGAGCGCACGGACCAGCCTCGCGGGAATTTTTTCCACACCAACTGGACGGGGGAGGGCGGATCGACGGCGTCCTCGATGTACGCGGTGTGAAATGGGATCTCCATATCCGAATAACCCATATTCAATCTCCAATGTCCGGTGGAACCGGGGGAATGGGGATCGAATGGAGCATGCGGGTTGGAATCCAGCACAATCTCGATCCGGAAAGCTGTGCATAGTTAATGAATAGTGCAAAGAACTGAGCAAGGGTTATCGGTCGCGATATTTTCAATTAATCCACCGCTATGAATGAAATAAAATCATGATATACAGTAAGATATCATTATCATGGTTGGGCGTTGCGGAGGGTGAAGGGGCTGGTTATTCCCTTGAATTCAAACCATTTATTCCATTGCACAGTTCATTAATAGTGCGTCGGATGTTGATGATCGAGAGAACCGGCTTTTCATGGGCGGGGGGGTAGGGGATACTGGAGGGCATGAAAGCACTGGCAGGAATCGGTTGGGCGTTGGCGTTGGCGGCGGCGGGGGCGTGGGCGGAGGAGGTGTTTCCCCGGGAGGGGTGGGAGGAGGCGCCGAATCCACTGGCGTCGGAGTTTGCCGAAAAGGGCGGGATGCTGGTGGTGTACATGGGGCCGTATCCGAAGAGCTTCAACTACTACCTCGACCAGAATACGATGTCGGCGGAGCTTTTTGGGCAGTTTTACGAATCGCTGATGACGCAGCATCCGGTGACGCTGGAGATGGAGCCGTTGCTGGCGTCGCGGTGCGTGCTGGGCGAGGATCGCAAGACGTTCACGTTCCAGATGAATCCGCAGGCGAAGTGGAGCGACGGCAAGCCCGTGACGGCGGAGGATGTGCGCTGGACGTTTGCGGCGGTGATGGAGCCGAAGAACCTGACGGGGCCGCACAAGATCGGCCTGGAGCGCTTCGGGCCGCCGGAGGTGCTGGACGAAATGACCATCCGGTTCGTCGCCAAGGAAGTGCATTGGGAGAACCTGCTGACGCTGGCGGGGCTGCAGGTGCTGCCGAAGCATGCGTTCGAGGGCAAGGATTTCAATCTGCAGAATTTCGAGTTTCCGGTGGTGTCGGGTCCGTACCGGCTGGGGGAGATCCGGGAGGGCTTGCAGGTGATGCTGGAGCGGCGGGCGGACTGGTGGGCGGGCGAGTTGCCGCGCTTCCGGAGCATCGCGAACTTCGACCGGCTGTGCTACCGGTTTTTCGAGGATTCGGAGAATGCGTTCGAGGCGTTCCAGAAGGGGGAGCTGGATTTGTTTCCGGTGCACACGGCGCATGTGTGGGCGAACCAGACGCAGGGGGAGAAGTTCGACCGGAACTGGATCGTGCGGCAGGAGATCGAGAACCGGAAGCCGATCGGGTTCCAGGGGATTGCGCTGAACCTGCGGCGGCCGCCGCTGGACGATG
>CAYODC010000175.1:0-4989 GCA_964402575.1 uncultured Verrucomicrobiota bacterium | reverse complement strand
TCTGCGTGATGGGGCTGCCGATCTGCACCGCGCTGCGCGGCGAATGCTTGTCGAGACCCAGCGAGGAAAACGTCGCGCCGTGGATTCCGTCCTTGCCGACGCGCCCCCCGGCCATCACCACGAGGTCGCCCGGCGCGATTTCCTTCTCCCAGGCCTTCTTGCCGTTGTAATTGTCCGCCATGACCGCGCCGGTGCCGCAATAGACCAGCGGCTTGCCCGCATAGCGCGGATCGAACACGATCGCGCCGTTGATGGTCGGGATGCCCGACTTGTTCCCGCCCTCCTCGATGCCCTGGCGCACCCCGGCGAACACGCGGCGCGGATGGAGCTGGCCGGGCAGCAGCGGCTCATCGTGGTCCGGCGGACCGAAGCAGAGCACGTCGGTGTTGAACAGCAACGCCGCCCCGCCCCGCCCCGTGCCCAGCGGATCGCGGTTGTTTCCAAGAATACCGGTGATGGCCCCGCCGAACGGGTCCAGCGCCGACGGCGAATTGTGCGTCTCGACCTTGAACACGAACAGGCGGTCGTCGTCAATGCGCACCACGCCCGCGTTGTCGTTGAAGATTTTCACCAGCCAGTTGTTGCCGGCCTCTTCCAGGCGGCGCGCGATGGTTTCCGTACTGGCGCGGATATACGTCTTGAACAGCGAGTCGATTTCCTCCTCCACGCCGGTTTCCTTGTCCACGCAGCGGATGAGCGCGTTGAATTCCTTGTGCTTGCAATGCTCGGACCACGTCTGCGCCAGGATTTCCAGGTCGGCGTCCGTCGGGTCCGGCGGCAGGCCGACTTCCCGGCGGAACGCCTGCGTCTTCGGGTCGCGGAAATAGCCCTGGATGGCCTTCATCTCGGCGAGATTCAGCGACAGCAGGCGCGTTCGGGAAAGGGCCTCGAGTTCCCCGTCGGACACGTCGAGCGATACGGTTTCGACGGTCGGTTCGCTTTCCGACTCCTCTTCCGGCACCGGCAGGACCAGGCGGCCCATCGGCCCGCAGGTGATTTGGTTGACCAGCGGATTGCCCAGCAGTTCCGAGCCGAGGTGTCGGAGCGTGGCGTCGTCGAGGACATCTTCCATCAAATAGAGATCGCTGGTGAACACCTCCTGCGGCGCAGGCGAGAAAGGAATCCCGAGCAGATCGTGCAGCGTGCGCTGGGCGGAAAGCCCTTCGTCGTCCGTCGTGCCCGGCAGCTTGCCTACCAGAATGAAGGAGGCGAACCCGTCGCAGCCTTCCGGCAGTTGGTCGATGGCGACCTGCTGGGCGACGACATCGGCGAGGGCTTCGCGGGCAAAGCGCTGCAAGGCGTGGGCGGGCACGTCGGCGCGCACGGCGTAGAGGGACACGTGCTTCAGTCCGTTCAGGCGCAGGCCCAGGTGGCGGGCGGCCTGGCGGCGAATCGAAGCGCAGCGGGCATCTGGCAACTCCGGATTCCACGTACAGGCGATGTGATGCAAAGGCGTCATGGGGTGAAGGAAACTCCTTGAATGACGATGGGGCCGGGCGCGATTTCACCGGCAATCTGCGCGGCCACGCCGCGGGCGGACAAAACGGAAAGGGTGGCCTCCGCCGCCGACCGCGGCACCACCAGCAGCATGGCGTTGCCCATGTTCCATTGGCGATAGGCGGTTTCGAGCGGGACGTTTCCCATCTCGATCAGCGCCCGCATGAAATCGTGCGGCGGAAACAGGTTGTCCAACCGCGCGCCCAACCCCGATTTCCTGAGCACGCGCCCGAACTTGCTTGGAATGCCCCCGCCGGTGATATGCCCCGCCCCGCGCAGCGGAATGCCCGCATCGATCAGCGCCAGCACCGACGGAGTGCACAAAAAAGACGGAGTCAAGGCGACTTCGCCCCAACTCCGTCCATCGACGGAGGGCACGTCGTGCCACAAGGGCCCATGGGCCGCCTCCAGAATGGATCGGACGAGGGAAAAGCCGTTGCTGCGGAACCCGGCGCTCTTCAAGGCGATGACGGTATCGCCGGCCTCGATTCGGCTACCGTCAATCGGTTCGCATCCGTTACGCGGCACGCCGATGGCGGTGGCGCACCAGTTGAAGTGCATGCGCGGCCCCCACCCTCCGGTGCGCGCGCCCAGTTCGGCGATTTCTCCGCCGATGATGGCGATGCCGCACTCCATGCAGGCGTCGTGCAGTCCGCGCATGAGGGAATCGATGATCTCCTCGTCGGGAGTGTCCACGTCGAGAACGTTCACGAGATTGACCGGCTCGATGCCGTTGGCGACGAGGTCGTCGGCCACCATGGCCACGAGATCATAGCCGAGGGTGTGGTAGATGCCGGTGCGCTCCGCCACTTCGGCCTTGGTGCCGATGCCATCGCAGGTCATCGCGATTTTGAGGGAGCCAAAATCCATCCAGTTGGAGAACGAGCCCGCGCCACCGAAGAGAGGAAACCCCGCGCGGCCCCGGCGCGCCTCGAAGCTGCGCTCCGCCCAATGGAAGGCCCGGCGGGAACAGTCGTCTCCCAGCTTCAGATCCACACCTTTCGGTCCATTCGCCATTTTGCTTCTTCTCCGCCCCGGGTTTCGGGGTTAGTCGCTAAAACGCTTTACCTGGGTCAAAATAGCCTCTCTGGCTCCTGTCGTCAATCCCGGCAACCGCCTTTTTACACCCCATT
Organism: uncultured Verrucomicrobiota bacterium; assembly: GCA_964402575.1. GTDB lineage: Bacteria > Verrucomicrobiota > Kiritimatiellia > CAIQIC01 > Lenti-01 > Lenti-01. The sequence goes on along the minus strand of CAYODC010000175.1, from coordinate 2,359 downwards.
TTCCTAACCCATTGGAATATCAGCCCAATTGATAGTTCGGCGCTTCCTTGGTGATCTGCACATCATGCACGTGGGATTCACGGATACCCGCCACCGTAATTTTCACGAATTCCGTGTTCTGCCGCATTTCTTCGATGTTTGCACAACCCGTGTAGCCCATCGCGGCCCGCAATCCACCCATCAACTGATGAACCACTCCTGCCACTGGACCCTTGTATGGAACGCGCCCCTCGATCCCCTCCGGAACCAGTTTTTCCGCTGCCCCGCACCCGTTGGACTCTTGAAAATAGCGATCCGCCGAACCCTGCTGCATGGCCCCCATCGATCCCATGCCCCGGTAGGATTTGTAGGTCCTCCCTTGAAACAACACCGTTTCGCCCGGTGCCTCCTCCGTTCCCGCAAACAGCCCGCCCAGCATCACGGTGTTTGCTCCGGCGGCAATCGCCTTGGCAATATCACCCGCAAAGCGAATGCCGCCATCGGCCACCAACGGCACTCCGGTACCTTCCAGCGCCTTCGCCACGTTGTCAATCGCCGTGATCTGGGGCACGCCCACCCCCGCCACGATCCGGGTCGTACAGATCGACCCCGGGCCAATCCCCACCTTGACCGCATCCGCCCCGGCATCCACCAGCGCCCGGGCCGCCGACGCGGTGGCGATGTTCCCTCCGATCACATCCGTTTGGGGGAAACGTTGTTTAATCCATTTCACCCGTTCCAGAACTCCCTGCGAATGTCCATGCGCGGTATCGACCACCAGTACGTCCACTCCCGCCGCCACCAGTGCCTCCACCCGGACGTCCGTCCCCTCGCCCACCCCCACTGCGGCACCCACCAGCAGGCTGCCGCTCTGATCTTTGGCCGACAGCGGATGCTCCGTGGATTTCATCATGTCCGTCACGGTGATCAACCCCTTCAACTCGTCGTTGCTGCCCAACACCACCACCCGGCTGATGCGGTGCCGACGCATCAATTCGCGCGCCTCTGACAGCCCGGCCCCCTGTCGCAACGTCACCAACCGATCCCGCGGCGTCATGACAGCAGATACCGGTTGCTCCAGATCCGTTTCAAACCGCAAATCGCGGTTGGTGGCGATCCCCACCACCCGCCCGTTGTCCACCACCGGCAAACTGGAGAATCCACGGTTCTTGACCAGCTTCAACACCTCCCGCAAGGACATCGAGGGAGGGACACTCATCGGATCCTTTAACACCCCTGACTCGTAACGCTTCACCCGCTCCACTTCCGCCGCCTGCCGCATCACCGGCAGATTCTTGTGAATCACGCCCATTCCCCCCTCTTGCGCCAATGCAATCGCCAGCCGTGCCTCCGTCACCGTATCCATCGCCGACGACAACACCGGAATGTGCAGCGACACATTCCGCGTCACCCGCGCATCGAGATTCGCCTCCCGCGGCAGCACCTCTGAATGGGCTGGCACCAACAGCACATCGTCAAACGTCAGCGATTCCTGGGTCACGCGCATGGAGGCTCCCTTCCCTGATAATCAGCAAAAATCGGCCGATATAACGCTTCACTTGCGGGTGGACCCTATCCGTCTCCTCCTCCGCTGTCAAGCCTCTCGCCGCCGACAGCCTCTCGCCGCCCCCTGTCGCCGCCCCCCCCATCGCCGCCTCCTTCTGCCCTCCTCAACTGCCGCTCCGGCCGATCCCACTTGCCATCCCCTCCCGTAGAAACCCGAAAAAAACGCTTTCCGGGCTTGATTTCCCTGTTTGGACCCTTGTTTAATGTGCCCCCTTATGAAAACCTACTCCATTGGATTGATTCCCGGCGACGGAACCGGCCCCGAAGTCACCCGCGAGGCCGTCAAGGTCCTCGGCGCCGCTTCCCAGAAGTTCGGCTTTAAGCTGGACTACACCCCCTATGATTTCGGCGGCGACCGCTATCTCAAGACCGGCGAAACGCTGCCGAATTCCGCCCTCGAGGAATTCCGCAAGCATAAGGCCCTCTACCTCGGCGCCATCGGCCACCCCGACGTCAAGCCCGGCATCCTCGAGTGCGGCATCCTTCTCAAGACCCGCTTTGCACTGGACCAGTACATCAACCTCCGCCCCGTCAAGCTCTACCGTAAAGAGGACTGCCCGTTGAAGGACAAGGAGCCCAAGGACGTCGATTTTGTGGTTATCCGCGAAAACACCGGCGGCATCTACACCGGCGTCGGCGGCACCGTACAAACGGGCACGGATCTCGAAGTCGCCACGCAGGTCATGGTCCAGCGCGCGCTGTCCGCCGCCAAGGTGCTGGAACGCGAGGGGATCAGCGTCGAGGTGATCGACCCGCGCACCATCCGGCCGCTGGACGAGGAGACGATCCTCGCCTCGGTCCGCAAGACCAGTCG
>CAYODC010000174.1:0-5001 GCA_964402575.1 uncultured Verrucomicrobiota bacterium | reverse complement strand
TTCATCACCGGCCGCAAAAAAGCCCTCATCGTCAACCGCGAAGGCAAGAACATCTACCCCGAAGAAGTGGAAATGCAGATCAACCAGTCGCCGCTCATCCTCGAAAGCGTCGTCCTCGGCTACCGCGACCCCGGCGAAACCGTCGGCGAGCATGTCGGCGTCATCGTGGTCCCCGACGAGGAGGGCATCGCCGCCCTCGAGGCTTCCGGCAAACGCAAGCTCAGCGAAAAGGAAATCGAAGCGCTGCTGCGCGCCGAGGTCAAGAAACAGGCCGCCGCCCTCGCCGACTACAAGCACCCCCGCCGCATCCGCATCCGCTGGGAGGAGTTCAACAAAACCTCCACCGGCAAGATCAAGCGCTACCTCTACGCCATGGACGAAGCCACCGTCGAATAAGGCGGCCCGGCTACGGCCAGGTCACCATCGAGACCGGACTGCGCTCCTGCACGTTCCGCTGCGTGCTGCGCGCCAGTCCGCTGACCATGATCCCGAACCGCTCGCCGCGCCGCGGCCGCCACCGGTTCAGCGGCGCCACCTTGATGTGGTCCCCCAGGCTCCCGTCCAGCACCCCCATCGGCTTCGACGTCTGCCCCGGGCGCAGCCACTCGAACGTCGCCGCATACCAGTTCCCGTCCGTCCACTTCACGATCACCCACGGATTCGCGTTGACCGTCGCCCCCACCGCCGAAATCCCCGGCCATACCCCCGCCTTGTCGTAGGGAAAACGGATCTTGCCATCGCCCACGCTCGCCGTCATGGACGCCGTCACCGGCCATTCCGTCACGTCCGTGTGCAGCCACGTGATCGGCCCGTCGATCTCCGCCGGCCACATCCGGTTCGTCTCCGTCCACGTCGCCTTCAATGTGTACGCCGCGATCGGATGGTCGTTGCCGTACTCCTGGATCTTCACCAGATAGGTCCCCCTCGGCAGCGCCGCCACCTTGATCTTTGAAAAACTCCCCACGCCGCTGTTGTTGTTGTACGCCAGCCGTGTCCCATCCGTCTTGTATAACCACATCTGCGTGTCGCCGGCCGTTCCCGACGTCTCCACCTTCAGGTTCACCGCCCCGTCGCCTCCGAGTCGGATTCTCGCCCAGTCCACATTGCCCGGCCGGTGGATCGTGCGCGCCTGCGCGCGTCCGTTGTTCACCAGCTTGGAGGTCTTCGTCGTGTCGTCCCGTTCGTAACGGTCCGCCGCAATCACCACCGTCGTCCATTCCACCTGCAGCATGTACGACGGAATCGGCGCGTCATGGCCGTACTCCTGGATCTTGATGTAGTACGTCCCCGGCGCCAGATAGTCCGCCGTCACCAGCGAATACTTGCCCAGCCCCGAATCATCGTCCGACGCCACCAGACCGCCGCTGCCCTTGTAGAGCCATACCACCGTGTCCCCGTAGCCGCTTCCCGCCGTCTCCAGCCGCACGTTCTCCGCCCCCGACCCTGTCACCCGGAATTTCACCCAATCTGTGTTCCCCGCCGCGTGAATCGAGCGGATTTGCGTGACCCCGTTGGCAATCTCCTTCGCCGTCGCCAAACTGTCGTCCGGCTCGTAGGCATCGGCCTGCGCCCGCACCGTCCCCGCCAGCCCAAGCCCCAGCATCGCCCCCGCCGCCATTACCCTTGTCCACTTCATCTTCATGAATTTCCTCGGTGCCTGTTCCAGTTGAATCCCCCGCAGTTAACCCCGAACCCCCCGGTCTCCGCAAGCCGCAAAATCCCCCCCTCCGCCAGATTCGTTTGCCCGGCCCCGTCTTCCATGATAGATAGCCGTCTCCAAAACCATCCCTCTTCCCCGAGGAATCCTTTCGCATGAAAACACTCCGCACCAATCTGGAATCGCTCGCCCTCCACTTCCCCCCAAAAAAATCCGCGCAGTTCTTCTACGGCGACAATGTCGAAGGCTACTACGAAGGCTTCACCCATTCCACCGCCAAGGGCTCCGGCTACTGGCTCGACGGACGCCCCCTCTTCCGCGACCTGGCCACCCTCGCCGGCGGCCGTTCCCTTTCGCACGAACACGCGCTCCGCGCCGAGATCCTGCCCCACGCCATCCGCCACCACCACCGCGGACTGACCGAGGAACTCTCCATCCTGCACCGCCGCCGCGCCGTGGCCATCCGTGTGCGCGCCAGCCGCGCCCAACGCCTCGGCGCCGCCCTCCTGTTCGATCCCGGCGCGGGCAATATTCGTTTGGATACCCGCGACGGCGTATTCCTCGCCACTTTCTCCAACCATCCCCTATCCGTCGCAATCGCCACCAGCGCCCCCGTGCATGCCGCGCATGCCGACTCCCACGACGGTCTTCCCTCCCTCTCCTTCCTCTCCCGCCGCCTCCGGCGCGACCTCGTGATCTATCTCGCCTTCGATTCCTCCCCCGCGCGCGCGCTGCAAAAAGCCCGCCAGTTCCGTGATGGCGACGCGCTCGCCGCCCACGTCGGCGACATCGCCAACCTCCTCGGCCGCAGCTCCATCACCACCGGCGACACCGACTACGACCTCGCCGTCGCCTGGGCCAAGCTGACCAGCGTGTTCCTCGTCACCGAGGAATTCGGCAAAGGCATCTGGGCCGGCCTGCCCTGGTTCAAGAACAACTGGGGCCGCGACACCTTCATCGCCCTCCCCGGCACCCTCCTTGTCTCCGGACTGTTCGACGACGCCCGCGACGTCATCCTCAACTTCCTCCGCTGGCAGGACACGAACCCGGCCTCGCCCACCTGCGGGCGCATCCCCAACCGCGTGTGCAGCCCCACCGACATCATCTACAACACCGCCGACGGAACCCCCTGGCTCATCCGCGAACTCTACGAATATCTCCAGCACACCGGCGACCTCTCTCTCGCCCGCGAAACCTATCCCCAGGTCCGCCTCGCCCTCGACCGCGCCATCGAAACGGCCGTCGATGCCGAAGGCTTCCTCACCCACGACGACGCCGACACCTGGATGGATGCCCGCATCGAAGGAAACCTCCCGTGGTCCGCGCGCGGCAACCGCGCCAACGACATCCAGGCCCTCTGGCACAACGCTCTCCTTGTCGGCGAGCGCCTCGCCGGCTATGCCGGCGACCCCGGCTCCGCCCACCGCTGGCGCGCCCTCGCCGACCGGCTCCGATCCAATTTTCCCAAGCGCTTCTGGAATCCCCGCACCGGTCGCCTCGCCGACCGCATCGACGCCACCCACCGGCGCGACGAAAAGGTCCGTCCCAACCAGCTTATGGTCCTGTCCATCCCGATGATCGAGCCGCTCCTCGACGACGCCCGCTCCGCCCGCATTGTCCACAACGCCGTTTCCGAGCTGCTCTTCCCCCACGGCATCGCCTCGCTCAGCCCGCGCGACCCCTACTTCCATCCCTACCACCACCACGACGCCTGGCACCACTTCGACGCCGCCTACCACAACGGCACCGTCTGGGGCTGGAACGCCGGGTTCGCCGTCACCGCCCTGTGCCGCCAACGCCAGACCGAGCTCGCCGCCCGCCTCGCCCGCAACCTCGCGCACCAAATCCTGCACCTCGGCTGCCGCGGATCGATGAGCGAGCTCATCGAGGCCATCCCGCGCCAGCGCGGTAAGCTCGTCCTCTCCGGAACCTGGGCCCAGGCCTGGAGCACCGCCGAATTCTGCCGCAACGCCCATCAGGATTTCGGCGGGTTCCATCCCCGGCTCCTCGACGGCGCGCTCCATCTGAATCCCCACCTCCCCCGCGGCTGGAAGAAATTCGACGCCCGCTTTCCCTTCGGTCAGGGTGCCGCTCTACGGATGCGGTTCATTCGTCGGAACGGCGAGGTCCGTTTTACATTCCGCACGGAAGGCCACCCCTCGCCGCTCGACCTCCACTTCCACACCGACTTCGGCAACCGCCGCTACGCCTTCACCGCCCCGCTCGTCCCCGGCCGCACCTTGACTCTATCCATCCGCGGAACCCGGGCCCTGCTCGGCGGCAAAACGGCCATCGCCGCCGAACGCCTTCCCGCCGTCCAGTCCCTGCGCTTCGTCCCGCCCACGCTCTCCGCCCCGCCCCCCTGCCTGCGCCGAAAGCACTACTTGCAGCGCATCATTGAATCCGGTCGCTACCGCTAGGCATCTCTCCAAGCCGCGCCTCCAACGCCGCCAACCGCGCCTCCAAGACCCGGATCCTCTCCTCGATCGCGGCAGCGGCGGCCTGCGCCACCGGACCCGACGCCACCGCCGGGGTTGCCACATCCGCCACAACCGGGGAATCCCCGAACGCATGCGCATAGCGGTTCTCCTTGCAGCCGGCCGCCCGCGGCAGCTCCACCACGTAGGGATCCGGCTGCCGCGCCGCCAGCGCATCCAGAACCACCTTCACCTCCGCCGGCGACGCGAACGGATGCATCCGCGCCGCCCGCCCGCGCAACTCCCCCGGCGTCTGCGGCCCCCGCACCAGCAGCTCGCACAGAATGGCCAGCTCCGGCGCCTCCACCCCCAGCGTCTCCGTCAACCGATGCAGATATTTCACCACCCGCGACCCCGCCCCCGTGTATGTCCCCACCAGTTTCTTCTCGTACTGCAACGTGGCCAGCCCCTGCTCCACCTCGTCCGCCACCAACTGCATCTGGGGCTCCCGGTTGTTCTTCTGGTTGCACGCCGCCACCAGCGCGTTCAGCGTCAGCGGATAGTACTCCGGCGTCGTCAACTCCTTCTCCACCAGCGCCCCCAGGATCCGTCCCTCCAATGCCGTAAGGTTCAGTTGCATGCCGCTCCCGTCCTTCTCTGATTATCTCAAATTTCAAATCTCAAATGGGTTTCTTCTAGAATGCAACCCCCACCGTCAGCATCAACGAATTCACCGTCAGGTTGAACTCCTTGTCGAAGCGCTCCCGCAACGCCAGGATCTCGTCCGGGTCCGTCGCCGTCGAGCTAACCGTCCCCTCCGTCTCCACGAACTGCGCCAGAAACCCGACCGTTAGCGCCAGATCCCCCGTCGGAAACTCGAACTGCCCCCGCAGCCGCAAGTTCCGGTGGTCGAATTCCAGGTTCTTG
>CAYODC010000173.1:2728-5006 GCA_964402575.1 uncultured Verrucomicrobiota bacterium | reverse complement strand
TGGCAAAGTGACAACCTATTTCAGGACCGGACAGTCCGTTGCTGCGTCTGCCCCTGGCCGATCACCTTGGCCGTTGACCGCGTGTTGTCGGATTCGTAGGCGTCCCCGGCCGATTGGATGACCGTCACGGATACCGGGCTTCCCCCGCTCCCGGCGGCCGTCACCATCACCGTCCCGGTCCGCGCGGCAGGCCCCATGTTGGCGCCGACCGACACCGTGACCGTTCCGCTGTTCGTCCCGACTGCCCCCGTCACGATGCCCAGCCACGATTCGGCTTCGGTGGCTGAATAGACCATGGGATCCCCGCCTCGGTTGCGCACGGCGAACGTGACAGTCCCCGCCGACGAACCCACGGACCGGCTCGCCGGCGTCACCGCCAGTGCCGGGCTGCCGCCCTGCACCACCTTGCAGGTGGCAGCCAGACCCCCGCCCGCCACTACCACCGCACCCGTGCGGGTGACCGTCGACGGATTTTCCCCGGCGGCCACCACCACCGTCCCGGATCCCGTTCCGGTTGCCCCGCCGGTCACCGTCAGCCATGCCGGACTCGCCGACGCCGTCCAGGAAAGGTTCGCCTCCACCTCAATCCCGTGCCCGCCCGAAGCCCCTCCCGGTACGTTCGTGCTGGCGGGCAGGATCTCCAGCGCGGGAACCGCTCCCGCCTGCACCACCGTGCACGTGGCCGATACCCCGCCACCCGCGACAACCATCGTTCCCGTCCGGGACATGGCCATCGCGTTCGCCTCCGTGCGATACACCACCGTTCCATTCCCGTTCCCCGGCGTGCCGCCGGTGATTGACAGCCAGGTAACCCCGGACTCCGCGGCCCAAGCCACGCTGGCCTCCACAGCCATCTCCAGCCCCTCCGCCTCTCCCTCCCCCAGTTGGGCCTCCGCGGGATCCACCGCAATACCCGGAGTCTTGGACGCTTCTTCCGTCCCGCCATACGCACCAAGATTGATCCGGCCCCCGTTGGGTTCGGGCTCGAGGGAATAGTCGCTGCCCGGATAGCCCGCATCCACGCATGGACTGCTGGCGGCATCGCTCACCCATGACCCCGGAGCCACCCGCCGGCCTGCCGCGCTCTGCAAATGACAATCCAGCGCAGACGAATCCGCCAGCAGCGGATCCGCGTCGAAGCTGCCCTCGTCGCCCGGATCCGGCGAGGTGCAGCAATATAAAAGTCCCGCATCCTGCCACTTGTACCAGTTCGGTCCACCGGCTTGCGCCGTGTTGTGGTAGATGATGTTATTGAGCAGGAGTGGATGCTCTGCATCGATATCGATCCCCCCCCCGTAGCCGCCGGCATGGTTCTTCGCCAGGGTGCAATTCCGGATCGTTCCGCCACGCAACTCGATTCCACCTCCATCCGAACGCGACAGATTGTAGGTCACCATCGAATGCACCGCCGTCCCTGCCTGGATCTCATACCCGCCCCCGAAGACATCGGCATAGTTGTTATGCAGCCACGACCGTGACAGTGTTCCCTGCATCTGGTACACGCCGCCGCCAAACGCGGCGGCGTTGTTGGAAACGGTTAACTGGCTGGCCAAGCCTTTGACCTGGAAAAGACCACCGCCATACTGCGCGGTGTTTCCATGGATCCGGGTCTGGACCAGCCGCCCGTCGCCCAGAAAAATCCCGCCGCCATACAGATCCGAAACCGAAAACCGGATCACGCAGTTCGACAACATCCCGTCCGACATGTTCACTGCGCCGCCGGACTCGGCGGAATAGCCGTTCTGGAACGTAAACCCCTGGATCACGGCGTCGCCCGTGACGAGGGCGCAGCGCCGCGTGTCTTCTCCATCCAGGATCGTGACCTCCGGCCCATTCACGCTGGCCAGCGTGATCTCTTCCACCACCTGGAATTCGGTCCCGGAATACACCCCATTGGTCACCAGCACCGTCTGGCCGTCGCGCGCGCTGTCCAGCGCCTCCTGCAGATTGGTGAACGCCCGGCTCCAATCATCATACGGCCATTGGGAGGTTCCGTCCGCGCTGACGTGCAGCACCGTGCTGTCCACGAAGAACGTGTTGGTCTCCGAACAGTCCAGCGAAAGATCGAACGCCACCGCATTCACGGAATAGTCCACCTGGTCTCCCGACTGGAACGACGGCAGGACACCCGCGTACATCTGCGACTGCCCTCCCGAACCGCCATGCTCCATCGGCACGTAGCTCCATTCCTGGCCGTTCACGCGATAGGCCGCCACCACCGTGGCCAGCCCCATCGGGCCAGGGGCGACCGCCGCCTGCAACCGGACGTTCTCGCCGT
>CAYODC010000173.1:0-2718 GCA_964402575.1 uncultured Verrucomicrobiota bacterium | reverse complement strand
GCCGCGCCGGCTATCGCGATCTCGCCCGCCAGCGGCTGCTTAAGGCTGAAGCTGTCCTGCTGCAGTGTCAGCCCCGTCAGGCGCAGGGGGCTCTCCACCGCCAGCGGTATGCTGCCAAAGCCGATCACCTTCTCGCCGTTGAGTACCCGGGCTGGCACCTGCCAGGCGCCATAGACTTGCAGCACCGGGACCGTTTCCCCTTCGCACTTGGCCATCAGCGCATATCTCTGGGGACCTTCCGGAATGTTGTATCCGCTCACTTCGATCCAATTGGTCCCCTCCTCGGCCGCTGTCACGTCGATCCCCTCCAGGTTGTTCGTGCGGTCGGGCCCCGCCCCGCCGCTCGGATAGTGGATCGTCCCCGATGGCGCCACCAACCGCAAGTCCAGGTCGTTCACCAGTTGCTGTCCCGCCGAGAGCGTCGCCGGATAATCGCTCCAGGCCAGCGTGATGTTCAGCTCGCTTCCCCCCGCCACCCGCACCGGATATCGGTTGGTCTGCCCCGCGGCCAAGGCCTGCCGGTCCCACAATAGATTGGTTTTTCCCCCTCCGGGATACAAGGTGTGGTCCAAATTCACCTGCCCCCAACCTTCGACGTTGTTGGGCCTCGGCCCGGCGGGGATTTCCCGGAACGCCCCGTCGCCGTACTGCCCTGGCGAAAGCGACCGGGCCCCGTTCACCAGCAGCGCCTTGAGCATCGCCGCGCTGGGATTGGTGATCCCCGCCCTTTCGCACAGATACTGGCGGGCCAGCCCCGCCGCGCCCGCGGTCAGCGGCGTGGACATGCTGGTGCCGCCACTGAACGTGTACCAGTTGCTGGCGGCGTTCCCCAGCACCCCGCTACCGGTTCCCCATAGCGTGCTCGCTCCCGCCACGCGCGACCGGCAGGAAACAATATCCGTGCCTGGCGCCACGATGTCCGGCTTGGTCCGCCCGTCATCGCACGGCCCGCGGCTCGAAAACGCCGCCATCCCCGGATGAACCCCGTCCCAGGCCGTGGAGATCAGATCCCCGCGGATCGGATCTTCGGAATATTTCGGCAGCCACGACCCGGTGCCCCAGGGCATGGCGGAATATCCTCCCGACCCGCCAGGGACGGGCCGACTCGGCCGCCCCCACCGTCAGGCAGTTCTTGGCCGTTCCCGGCGACCCGATGGACCCGCCATCGATCACGCCGTTCGTGGGGCTCGTGTCGCGCCCGCTGTTGCCAGCCGAAAAGAGCACCAGCATGTCGTCGAAATCCCACATGAATTCATCCAGGCTCCGAGCATTCGCCGTGTAGGCGCCATCGACGGAGCTGCCCCAACTGTCCGTGTGGATCCGCGCGCTGTTCGACCAGGCCTGCTCAAACAAGAGGTTGAGTGGGGACGGCGGAATCACCGATGACCCCGGCCCGCCGATGGCCTGCATCACCAGCCGGGCCTCCGGCGCCACACCCGCATATTGTCCGTCCCCATAGGCCGCCCCGCTGCCCAGCACGGAACCGGCCACGTGGGTGCCATGCCCCATTGGATCGCTCCAGTCGCCTTCCGTCACCAATCCAAATGCCGCGTGAATCCGGTTGCTGAAATCCGGATGCAGCGTGCCTTCATCCCCCGTGTCGAGTCCGGAATCGCCCACCGCGATGATCTGCCCCCCACCCCGCAGGCCATGGTTCGTCCAGACATTCCGGACATTCATTCTCTCCCCATCCACGGCCACATTGTTCATCCAGACCGGCGGCACATAGCGCTCGATCCACTCCACCTCCCCCATTCCGGCAATCTCCCTCAACGCTTGCGCCGGCACTACGGCCCGAACCGTTCCCCACCGCGCCCCTTTCCCCTGCTCTGCCACGGTCCCCCCCAGCCGTTCGACCGCATCGACCACCGCGGCCACGTATCCCGGACGCAGCACGCTAATCACCACCTCGATACCGGCACCCGCCTTCTTGGCCACGGAACTCGTTGCCAGCCCCGGATCCATCCGGTCGGCCGGTTCATAGCCGCCCACCCAGGACACCCCTTCCAGCGCCGACAGCTCCGCCAATTGCGCCGGGCGGATCAGGACGATTAACGTATCTTCCGGCACATAGCCGCCCTCCACCGCACCCATTCGCGCCAGGCGCCTCCGGTCCGAAGCCGTCACTCGTTCGGAAAACTGCACCAGATACGCTCCCCGCCCATCGGTTTCCGCAACAGGAGCAACCGCGGTCCCGATCCCGTCCGTGACCACCTCCCGGACGCCTGCGCGAGTCTGTACGCCCGGCTCCGGCTCCAGATCGCGCGTCCGTAGGCGAATCGTCTTGCCTTCCACCACCCCCCCGACGCCCAGCCAGCCCGCAATTACACAACCGACAATCCAACGGATCTTCTTCATTGCCCACCGATCCTTCGTTTCCCTGTGTTTGAAACGCACCCGAACCTTCTGGCCACTCCACCAACCATGCCCAATCCGGCAGGTTCGCCGCACCAGGGGATATAATCCCCTTTCCAGGATCCGTACAATCCGAATCATTTCTTCACCCGGATTTTCGTTTATCCTTCCCGCCGGATCGCCTACTGTCTCCGAGGTTATATGAGCGACTCCCTCGAACGGTTCGATCTCTATGCCCCGGACGAATTCCGCATCATCGGCCAGGCGACCCGCGGCGAATGCCATGGCAATCCGCATCTGGTTCATGCCGTCGCCCGTGTGCATGTCTGGAACCAGATGCGGATTGCCATGGCATTCGCCGCG
>CAYODC010000172.1:0-5053 GCA_964402575.1 uncultured Verrucomicrobiota bacterium | reverse complement strand
ACCCGTCTTGCCGGAACCCGTCATCCCGACGCACACCGCGTGGGTGGTCAGGTCTTTCGCGTCGTACAACAACGGCTCGGCTTCGGCCTCCGCCGCGCCCGGTTGGCGCCTGCGCCCCAGATAGAACACGCCGAGTTTCTCAATGTCCATCATGATCCTGCTCCTTCCGCGACTGCCGCCATCGTACAAAACCCGGCCGCGGCTTTCCCAGCACAACTTCACCCCTCCCGTGGCTTTGCTTCCCGTCCCGGTCTGCCCCCTTCCCCTCGGGGAAGGTCACCTCCGGTCACATCAGCGAAAGCGCATCCACGTTCACGGAAATCGTCACGCCCTTGGGCGGCTTGAACCCCTTGCACAACGATCGCAACGGCTTCACATGGTCGCGGGAGTGCACCGACCGCAGCAGAAGATGGATCCGGTAGTGCTTCTTGGCCCGGGACAGCGGCGCCGGCGCCGGGCCCGTCATGCGAACCGAATCGGCCAGCGACTTCTTCAACCGGACCGCGAACTCCTGCGAACAGGCCTGCACATCCGCTTCCACCTCCCCCTTGAACAAAACCGACGTCATGCGCGTGAACGGCGGATAGCCCATGGCGCGCCGCATCTCGATCTCCTGGTCGAAAAAGGTCAGGTAGTCGGCGGTGCGAGCCGACTGCACCGCCGGATGGAACGGCGTGTAGGTCTGGATGAACACCTCCCCCGGCACGTCGCCGCGGCCCGCGCGGCCGGCCACCTGCGTCAGCAACTGGAACGTGCGCTCCGCCGCGCGGAAGTCCGGCATCTGAAGGCTCAGGTCCGCATGGATCACTCCCACCAGCGTCACGTTGGGAAAATCCAGCCCCTTGGCGATCATCTGCGTCCCGATCAGGATGTCGATGTCCCCGCGCCGGAACTGGCCCAGGATCTTCGCGTGCGCATCCTTGGCTCCCGTCGTGTCCGAATCCATGCGGGCCATGCGCGCATGGGCAAAGATCTTGCGCACCGCGGCCTCCACCCGCTGCGTGCCCACTCCGGCCATCTTGATGTTGGGCGCCCGGCACGCCGGATTGGCGCAGCGCGACGGCACCGGCCGCACCGCTCCGCAGACATGGCAGACCATCTGCTCGGTCTGCCGGTGATAGGTCATTTTCACGCTGCAGTCCGGACACGTCTCCGTGTGGCCGCAGACCGGACACATGACCGTGGTGGCATATCCGCGCCGGTTCAGGAACAACATCGTCTGCTCGCCCTGCGCCAGGCGCAGGCGGATGGCCTCGATCAGCTCCTGCGACAGCAAGTGCGCATGCCCGGCCTTTTCCGCCTCGATCCGCATGTCGACCACCCGCACCGACGGCATCACCCGCCGGTCCACCCGCCGCGTCATGTTCACCAGACGGTATTTGCCGTCGCGCGCATGGCGGTACGATTCCAGCGACGGCGTCGCGCTGCCCAGCACCACCGCGCATCCTTCGAGATGGCCGCGCATCACTGCGACATCGCGCGCGCTGTAGCGCGGCGCCTCGTCCTGCTTGTAGGCCGGCTCGTGCTCCTCGTCCACCACCAGCAGCCCCAGCGGCCGCACCGGCGCAAACAGCGCGCTGCGCGCCCCCACCACCACCCGCGCCTGGCCCACCGCAATCCGCTGCCATTCGTCATGCCGCTCCCCGTCGGAAAGATGGCTGTGCAGCACCGCGACCCGGTCCCCAAACCTCCCCCGGAACCGCTCCATGGTCTGCGGCGTCAACGCAATCTCCGGCACCAGCGCAATCGCCCCCTTGCCGGCATCGAGCGCCTGCTGGATCGCCGCCAGGTAGACCTCCGTCTTGCCGCTGCCCGTCACCCCGTGCAACAGCACCACCCCCGGCCGGGTCGCTTCCATTTCCGTGCGGATGGCCGCCAACGCGGCCGTTTGCTCATCCATCAGCGGCGGAGCTGTCGTCGGCAGCACGCTCATCCGCGCATGGGGATCCCGCAGGATCACCCCCTTGCCCAGCATGATCCACCCCCGTTTCTCCAGGCGCCGGAGCCCATCCAGGGATACTCCGGTCTGCGCCGCCAACGCGGCCGCGGTTTCTTCGCGCCGATCCTTGAGGAGGTCCCACGCCGCCGCCTGCCGGGGGCTTTTCTTTTCCAGGGCGGCCTCCTCTTCCTCCGCCGGTGCAACCTCCTCGCGCACGGTCGCCACCAGCTGTTCCTTGAACCGAGCCCCCTCGCGGCGCACTGCGGCAGGAAGAATCGCCGCGATGGCGCTTTCCAACGGCGCGGCGTAGTAATCTGAAATCCAGCGCGCCAACCGCAGCATTGGCTCGTCGAACAACGGTAGATCGGTGGTGACCGACTCGATGGTCTTGAGATTCGGATAGTCGGATCGGTCGGCCAGTCCGATTACAAACCCCCGGGCCAGGCGGCGGCCAAAGGGAATCCGGACAATGCTTCCGATCCGCACTTTTTCTGCCAACTCCGCCGGAATGAGGTAGTCGAATTCACGATCCAGCGCGAGTTCCGTGAGGATTTTGGCAACGGCGAGGGACACAGGAAACGCCCTACATGTCCTTGGTCAGGTAAATCACCATGCCGAAGATCCAGATAATCATCACCGCCGAAAGGAACGAATTCATGGATGAACTATCGCAAACCCGAACGGCAAAGGAAAGCGATCTCCCCCCGTGACACCACAGCCTCCACCACCTCCTATTTCCAGTATTTATAAAGAATAGAAGGTTCTAGTATTTATAAACAGTGGATATTTTGCTTCTTTATGTCTGTCATTTAGATATGACTCTGACCCCCTGGATTCCCCGGACCGTTCCCCGTCACAAAAGGCTTTGGCGGACCTGGCCAAAGGCCAGTTTGAACCAAGGGGTGAAGTGGCCGGAATGCTGTTCCATTTCCTGCTCCAATTCACCGGTTTCGATCCATCTTACCGCTCCCACCTCCGCGGGATCCGGTGCCATAGCTCCTTCATAGACCCCGGTCAAGACATGGTCGAGTTCATGTTCCGTCAGGCCTTCGGTTTCCGAGAGTGCCTTGTATTCAAACTGGAATTGCTCGCGTAACGGGCAATCAAAGCCAAGTTCTTCGCGAAGCCTCCGGTGCGCCGCCTCTTCGGTCCCTTCCCCGGGCCGAGGATGGCTGCAGCACGCATTCGTCCATAATCCCGGAAAGTGATACTTCCCCTCCGCCCGCCGCTGCAGCAGCCAGCGCCCGTGCGAGTCGAAGATGAAAACGGAAAAGGCACGGTGCCGGACCCCGCCGTTGGCATGGGCGGCCAGCTTGTCCATCACGCCGACCTCGCGGTCGTGTTCATCCACCAAGATGACCACCTCGGCCACTACCTGCCGCGCTCCAACCGCACGTGGGCCGCCATCAATTCGCCCGGGTTCGTCTGAGCCGCCAGCAAGGACAGTTCCCCACACAGCACGGTAGCCGCGCAAATCACGGCCAGCCGCCGGGCATTGGCCCCCGGCTCGCGCGCTTCCAGGCACCCCAGTCCACGCAAATTCTCCTCCACGAAGGGCAGGCCCTTGCCATTGCCCACCGTGCCGACAATCAGATTCGGCAGCGTACAGGAAAAATACAAATCCCCGTCCGACCGCGCTTCGGCCAGTACAAACCCCTGCGAGCCTTCGATGATGTTCGCCGCATCCTGGCCGGTGGCGAGGTAGAACGCCAGCAGCATGTTGGCGAAATGCGCATTGGCGCTGCGCAATCCCCCCGCCAGGCTCGTTCCCACCCAGTTTTTCCGGTGGTTCAGCTCCTCGATCTTTTCGGCGGTCGTGTGCAGGTAGCGGCGGACCAGCCGTTCCGGAATCAGCGTTTCGACTACCACATGCTTGCCACGCCCGAGAATGCCGTTGACCGCCGATGCCTTCTTGTCGCAGCAATAGTTTCCGGAAATCGATCCGTAGGAACATTCGGGACGCGCCTTCAGCAGCCAGTCCAGCACAGCGTCCGCCGCGCGCGTCGACATATTGTGCCCCGCGGCATCGCCCGTGTCGAACTCCAGGCGGATGTACACCAAATGGCCGACCACCTCGAAATGCACATCCTTCAGGCGCGCAAAACGGCTGGTTCCCGCCGCCACCTGCGCAATCTCGTCACGGTTTTCCCGGACAAAATCCACCAGGGCTTTCGCCCCCTCCGCACCGGGCGCGTCCACCAGCACGGACCGGGTCATGCGCTCGTCGAACACCACGGCCCGGATGCCCCCGGCCTTTTCCGTCACCCGGGCGCCCCGCTCCACCGAAGGCCACAGCGGTGTTTCATACGTGGCCAATGGCACCGTAACTTCGCAATCCACCTCCGGACCGCAGATCCGGACGGGTCCAACGCTTTTCATCGGAATGGCCGCCACGGCAACTTCGTTCTCCGAATTCATCGCATTCTCCTTGCCAACGATCCCCGGACCTCAAGGCTCCATCGGCGGCAGGGCGGCTTCCGCCGCCTCCAAGGCCTGCACACGGGTGCCGACCTCCCCGGCCCGCGGATCCGCCGGAAACTGCCGTTCGAATTCGCGGTAGGCCGCAACGCCCCGGCCCGTCATTCCCAGTTTCTCCCCGTAGATTTCCGCCAGGGTCCATTGCGCATCGGCATTGCCGGGCTCGAGCTGAACCAGCTTGCGCAGCGAAACCACCGCCGTATCATATTCCTCCAGCGCGGAGGAAGCGCGCGCCAGTTCAACCAGCACCATCGGGTTTTCCGGATCTAGCGCCTGCGCCTTCAGCAAGGCATCCTGCGCTTCCCTCGCCTGCCCCCGCCCCAAGTGATACTGCCCGGCCTCCAACTGGATGGCGGCCCGATCGCCAAACACCTCCAGCGCACGTCGCAGGATTTCCCCCGATTGGGCCAAATCGCCTCCCTCGCGGGCCAGTTCCAGCGCGCGCAGGGCTTGCAGATAGGCCGCCTCCTGGTCTCCCGCCTCCAGCGCCTCCTGCGCCTGGGCCCAGAGAACGCCGGCGGTCATCTTGGGCTGTTGCGGCGCCGTGGGCCGGAAGGAGGTCTGCTCCACGGCCTGCCCTCCGATCCGCGCGGCCGCGGCGGCCAATCTCGGGCACGAGCCCGACGACGGTGCGGA
>CAYODC010000171.1:0-5095 GCA_964402575.1 uncultured Verrucomicrobiota bacterium | reverse complement strand
CCCCCCTCTTCGACACCCTCGACGGCACCTTCCCCAACCACGAAGCCAACCCCCTCGACACCCACACCCTCGCCGCCGCCCAGAAAGCCGTCCGCGCGGGCTCCTACGACTTCGCCGCCTGCTTCGACGGCGACGCCGACCGCGTCGGCTTCCTCGATGAAAAGGGCAACATCATCCCCATGGACATGATCACCGCCCTCATCGCCCGCACCCTCTTGGAAAAGAACCCCGGCGCCAACATCTTCTACGACCTGCGCTCCTCCTGGGCCGTCAAGGAAGTCATCGAGGAAGCCGGCGGACTCCCCAACCGCAGCCGCGTCGGCCATGCCTTCATCAAGGCCCAGATGCGCGAAAAGGACGCCCTCTTTGCCGGCGAGCTCTCGGGCCACTATTATTTCCAGGAAAACTCCTTCGCCGAGTCCTCCGCCCTTGCCGTCCTCTTCATCGCCAACCTCGTCTCCCGGTCCAACAAGCCCCTCTCCGAACTCATCGCCCCCATTCAGCGCTACTTCGCCAGCGGTGAAATCAACTCCACCGTCCCCGACGCCCCCGCCGTGCTCGAAAAACTCCGCGCCACCTACGCCGACGCCTCCCTCCTCGAGCTCGACGGCCTCAGCTTCGAATATCCCACCTGGTGGTTCAACGTCCGCTGCTCCAACACCGAACCCCTCGTCCGCCTCAACCTCGAAGCCAAGACCCAGGCCGAGATGCAGGCCCGCCGTGACGAAGTCCTCGCCCTCATCCGCGCCTGACCTCTCCCCCCACTTTCAAGATTCAAGGGCTGACCCCCATGTTGGGGTCAGCCCTTGAATCTTGAATTTCAGCCTCGCGTCACTCCGCTTTTATCGGGTCCGCCACCCGCCCCATGAACAGGATCGCCCCCGTCTCCTCCTCCCGGATTAAAAACAGGAACGGATGATCCGCCCGGAATTCCACTGGTGGCCGGGGCATGGACTTCACCCGCATCGCCACTGCGGTCGCCGCCGCGGCTTCCGTCCCCTCCTCGTTGACCTCCACGAACGCCTTGTGCAGCACCAGACCGATGTACAGCCACCCCTTCCGCCCATCCATCCCCGAAAAATCGGCTCGCATCTCGTCGAATGCATCCGCCATGCCCAGCGCCTTCAAGTTCTTGTTCAATTCCGTCGCGCCCCACGTCATCTTGAACTTCGGCAGAAGGACCCGGACTTCCCGCTCGACCAACTGCGTAGTCCATTCCGCCAGCCGTTCCATGGACAACCCCGCCTCCAGCGCCGCCAGCCCGGCCTTCTCCCGTGGCAGCACCACCAGCATGCTCACGTCTCCGCCCGCGTAGGGCAGCTTCAGGACCTGCCCATCGTCCGTCTCCGCATAGGCGTATTTCCGGGTCTGCGCCATCATCGGCACCCTCACCATGGAATCCGTGGCCACTTGGAAATCGGCCTCCTCGGTCCGGGCGGCATCAAACCGGCTCGCCCAGCTCCCCTTGAAATAAATCGCGTTCACCAACACCATTCGTGTCAGCGGATCCAGATTCCCCTGCGCAATCAGGTCCCGGATCTTCTCGCGCGTTTTCTCCTCCACCCAGCCATTGATGGTCTGCCGCGCCCCCTCCGTGTCTCCCGCGAAATCCAGCGGCGTAATCACGGCATCGTAGCGGGCCTTCACCAGCTCCAGGAAGTCCGGCAGGAATGGATAATCCTTCTGCGGCCACAGCGAATTCGCCACCGCCAGTTGAACCGCCCCCTGTGCCTGCACTGCATCCAGTCGTCGTTGGAGCGCCTCGAACGCCGCATGCGCCTCCCCGCCCCCTGGCGCGAAATGCAGGACCTTTTCCATTTGCGCTGCCGTTTCCCCGCGCGCCCCCGCAGTGGTCATCGCCAGTGCCGACGAAATGCTGTACGGCGAGAAAAAGAGGTTCCCTCCCTGCGTCTTGAGTTGGTCGTAGAGATCCAGTGCGAAGGCCGTGTTGCCCCGAACCAGCGCCCCCACATCCGGCTCCCCGGCCCCCGCCACCGCCGCCCAGCCCATCGTCAACGCCATCCACCATGCCTTGCGCTTCATGCCGAACCTCCTCGCTTCAACGGACTCCGCCCACCTCGCCCCAGAACCGCACCTCCGGCTCCAGTTCAAAACCAAACCGTTCCTTCACCGCATCCGCCATGCGCGCCGCCAGCCGCGCCACGTCCGCCGCCGTCGCCCCCGGCCCGGCAATCACGATGTTGGCATGCTTTTCAAACACATGCGCCCCGCCCTCGCGCAGCACTTTCGCCCCCGCCAGCTCCAGGTATTTCCCCGCCGCGCGCCGTCGCTCGCCCGGTTTCTCCGGCGGCAGGTTCTTGAAAAAACTACCTGCCGTCGGTTGCACCCGCCAATCCGGATGCTTCTCCCGCCGCGCCGCCAGGATTTCCTCCCGCTCCGCCTTCAGCGCCGCGCGGTCGCCCGACTGTACGCGGAACCACGCCCGCACCACCACGTCCCCGGTCTGCTGCAGCGTCGAACACCGGTAGCCAAACTCCAGCGCCTCGCGCCGCCACATCTTCTGTTCCCCCGCGCGCGTCAACACCTCCACCCGCGCCAGCCCATCGCCCAGCGCCGCGCCGAACGCTCCCGCGTTGCCGCAGATCCCCCCCCCCACGGTGCCGGGAATCCCGGAAGCGAACCCCAGTCCCGCCACCCCCTCCTCCGCCGCGAACCGCGCCAGCGCATCCAGCTCCGTCCCGGCCGATACGCAAATTTCGTCCCCTTCCCGCCGGCAATCCGGCACGGCCATGCACAGCCGCAGCACCGCCTCCGGAATTCCCCGGTCCGCCACCAGCAAATTCGACCCCCCGCCCATTACGCGCCAGGAAACCCCCGCCGCATTCCATGCCCGGATGACTTCCTGCGCCGCCTTCGCATCGGCCACCGTCGCCAGTTCCCGGCACGCCCCCCCCAGCCGGAACGTCGTATAGTCGGTCAGCCACTCCTTCATGGAGATCAGCCTAGCCCTTTTTCGATCCCGGCACCAGCCAGCATTCCGCACGCCGCATGGATGTCGGCCCCCCCGCTATAGCGCCGCGCCACGGGCTGCCCCAGATGCCGTCGCAGCGCATCGCGAAATCCCGCCAGCTCTTCCGGCCCCGGCGCCACAAACCGCCCCGACGCATCGTTCACATCGATCAGGTCCAGCGTCACCGGCAGCCCCCGCACCAGCTCCGCCAATTGGATCGCATCCTCCTCTCGCGTGTTGAACCCCGCGATCATCGTCCACGCCAGCGTCACCCGCCGCCCCGTCGCCGCATGATATTCCCGCACCGCCGCCATCAGCTCCTCCAGCGGATGGATATTCTCCACCGGCATCACCTCCCGCCGCCGCGCCGGGTCCGCGCTCGTCAGCGACACCACCAGCCGGTACGGCAGCCGCTCCGCCGTGAACCGCCGGATGCCCGGCACGACTCCCGCCGTGGAAGCACTGATCCCCTTCGCCGCGATCGCCCCCCCGCACGGCTCGCTCAGGATCCGCGCCGCCCGCACCACCGCGTCGAAATTCAACATCGGCTCGCCCATCCCCATGAACACTACCCCGCGCACCGGATAGTCCGTGTCGGCCTGAATCCGCACCACCTGGTCTACCATCTCCCATGCCGACAGGTTGCGTACGAACCCCATCCGCCCCGTCGCGCAAAACGCGCACCCCATCGCGCAGCCCACCTGCGAACTCACGCACGCCACGGCCTTGGCTTCCCCCTTGCCCTGCACCAGCGGAATCCGCACCGACTCGAACGGCTCTGGCCCCTCCCCCCGGAACAGGTATTTCGCAAACCCGTCCCGCGCCGATACTCGCCGCTCCAACTCTTTCAGCCGCGGCAGGTGCACCGCCGCCCGCACCCGCTCCAGCAGACGGTCCGCCACCTCCGGCAACGCCGACGGAATCTCGTCGCGCCGCACTGCCGCCGCCTGCAGCCGCCGCGCCAGGCGCAGCGACACCCCCAGCGGCGCCAGCGCGGCATGCAGCCCTTCCGTCGTCTTCTCCTTCAGTACAATCGCCATCGCGCCCTCCACCGCCCGCCCGCGCGGAGTTTTCCATACCGTGGAAAAAAGTTTTCCACACCGTGGAAAATTCCACCGGATTTTTTCCACACCATGGAAAAAAGTTTTCCACACCGTGGAAAACTTTTCTCCGGAGGCACCCGCGCGCGGGCGCGGACTATTTGCCCTTGAAGGACTTCAGCAGGGTCTGCAGGTCTTCCATCTCCGCCTGGAGATCCTCTTCGTGCTCGACCTCATCCTGCAAGATCTGCAGCACGATGTTGTAGGTGACGGGATCCTTGCCCTCTGTCAGCTTCAGCAGCTTCTTGTAGGTCATGATCGCGCACTGCTCGCCCTTGATGTTCTGGGCGAGCACGGCCTTCACGAACGGATCGGTCGGCGCATCGTAGCCGCAGTTCGTCAGCTTGTACCACTCCTTGGGCTCGGTCACCGGCGTGCCTCCGAGCTGGATGATGCGCCCCGCCAGCATGTCCGCATGCCGCAGCTCGTCGGCCGCATGCTGGACCAGCTCGGCGATCACGGCCTCCTTCATCGGCCCCTTCACCACCTTCGCGCCGATCCAATACTGGTAATACGCCAGCCATTCGTCGGAAAACGCCTTGTTCAGGACGCCGATGAGCTTCTTGACATCCATGTCGACAATCGCAATTCCCTTGGTTCCCATGGTACCCTTCCTTTCTCTGCTCGGTTTGACCGGCCCGCATCGCGGGCTTCATGGTGGTTAGCGTAATCTCCTTCGACCGCGGTTTCGAGAAAAAACACGCGTCACCCAACGACGGTTTTTCCCGTTGCCCCGCCCTGCCCCGGCCGCTATTCTGCCTCGCGTGACAAAGGCTTGGCATTGGTGGTGGATCCTGCTGGCGGCGCTGCCCCTCCCCGCGCCGGCCTGGACCCCCGCGCGCCTCCTGATCTGGATCAACGGCGACAAGGGCTATGCCGGCATCGCCGAAATCGGCCGCCGCTTCGAGGAAAACACCGGCATTCCCGTCGCCGTCGAGCATCCCGAAGGCGCCACCGACAAGTTTTTCCACGCCGCCAAGAGCGGCAAGGGCCCCGACATCATGATCTGGGCCCACGACCGTCT
>CAYODC010000170.1:0-5113 GCA_964402575.1 uncultured Verrucomicrobiota bacterium | reverse complement strand
GCAAGGCCAACACCTACGCCATCGACGGCCTCCAGGACCGCGGCTATTTCTTCGTCTCTCCCGGCGAATGGTGCTACACCGGCCAGATCGTCGGCGAACACTGCAAGGACAACGACCTGGTCGTCAACGTCCAGCGCGGCAAGAAGCTCACCAACATGCGCGCCTCCGGCTCCGACCGGAAACTCTTCGTGACCCCCGCCGTCAAGCTCTCCATCGAGGAAGCCATCGAATACATCAACGACGACGAACTCGTCGAAATCACCCCCGACGTCCTCCGCCTGCGCAAGTACTTCCTCGACGAAACCGAGCGCAAGCGCAAGCGCGACCACGACTGGACCCAGGCCGGTTAGGCCCGGCCGGCTTCATGGCGAAGGAACCTCGCCGGGCGGGGCGACGGCAGGCGTCGCCGCGGGCCGCGACAGGCGTTCTTTCATGCTCCGGAGCACCCAGCGCTTCTGCCGGTCGGCAGGATGCTCGGCCAAGGCCGCCCGGCCTTCCTCCTCCGAAAGCAGCGGGACCGGAGACGGCGTCCGCATCAGCTCCCAAAACCGATCGCGCAACGCCGCATCGCGGATCGCGAAATCCCCCGCCGCCTCGCAGGCCTCCAGATGGGATCGCGCCGCATCCGGAACCCCCGGACCGAGAAAATCGTGGATCGCCACCCTCCCTCCGTATTTTTCGAACAACGCTTGTGAGAACTTCCACTGTTTCAAGTCTTCCGCGGCCATCCGCATGGCGCCGTATGGATCGTCCGCGCTTTGTTCCCACTCCTGCCAAATGCGTTCATAAATCTCGTCGGCGTCCATCGTCGTTCGGGGCTGGTTGCCGAAGGCCTCGTCGATTTCTCCGGGGGTGGGCGCCGAATGGCGGCAATATTCTTTCAGCTCCACCTCGCTGGGTTGATAATCCATTTTTTCGGCGAACGCCCCCAGGATCCCGCCTTGGATCTTGAGGAACAGGCGCGCCGTCAGCAGGTCGGGCGACGAATCCATTTCCACCCCCAAATCCCGAACCGTGTAGTTCGTGCCCAGCACCGTCAGCACGACCGGTTCCGGCACCTCCTGCGCAAACGCCGCCGCCGCCCACAGGATCCCCGCCATCCCCATTCCCTGCACCCACTGGCTCGTGTTCATGCGCCAATCTTGCTCCGGCACCGCCCAATAATCAATCCCCCCGGCCGCCTTGGCGAAGGATCGTTTGCTCCGTTTTTCCACACCATGGAAAACTTTGTTCCACAGTGTGGAAAACCGGCTCACCCCTTGAACACGAAAAACTTCCGCATCACGTAGTTGATCGCCAGCGAGCTCACGATGTTCGCCCCGAACGCATACGTCGTCTGCATGCCGACATGCTGGATCAGGAGGCCCATCAGCGTCGTGCCCACCGCCAGGCTGACCGCCGACACCGCCAGGAACAGCAGGAACTCCAGCACCATGGGGTGCCTCCCCGGACGAAACACGAACAGCCGGTTGATGGCGTAGCACACCGTGTTCGACACGAAGAACGCCACGATGTTCGAGTAGACCGCGTGGCGCGCGCGCAGCGCCTCCTCCACCGCCGGCGCCACCAGCCCGAACAGCTTCACCAGCGGATCCTCCGGCCCCACGCACGGGAACAGCAAGAACCCCGCCACGAAAAACGTCAGGATGTGCGCGGCCGTCGCCACCCCCCCCGCCAGCCCGTACTTGATGAACTGCACGAAGGGCGGCGCGTCGTGCGACAGGTAGTACCGTCCGCGCTCCCGCAGATTCATGCTATTTCACCCACTCCCGAATCTCGGCCGGCAGCTCCCCCACCGACCGCAGCAGGCATTCGACATCGCCCCCCTCCTCCGTCGGCACCAGCACCTTCTCGCCCGGTTTCTTCCCTGCCAGCGCCTTCGCCAGCCGCGTGCTCGACGCAATGATGTGCTTCTCCGGCTGCTGGTCCCACTCGCCCAAGATGTGGTAGCACTCGATCCGCCCGCCGGGATACTCCAGCTCCACGGTCGATCCAATGCCGGCCGCACCCTTCGGCGCCTCCGCAAAATCCGTCGGCCGCACCTTGGCCATCATCGCCTCCAGGTCCGCCCGCCGCGCCATCAGCACCCGCTGCATGTCCTTCGCGGCCTTGTACTCGAAATTCTCGCTCAGGTCGCCGTAGCTGCGCGCCACCGCGATCTCCTTCGAGTTGGCCGGAATGTCGAGGTTGATCAGCTTCTCCAGCTGCTCCTGCCGCTCGCGGTAGGTCCGGTGCGACGTCACCGCGCCGTAGCTCGCCACCGGCGCGCCTTCCGCCGCGCCCGTAATCACGCTCTGCAGCGCCGGATACAGCTTCAGCACCTTCGCCTGCAGCACCTGCCGGTCCAGCCCCGGCCACGCCGGCGACTGGTTCAGGCGCTTGAAAAAGTCCCGCTGCCGCCCCGGCGTCATCCCGTCGAAAACCGCCCGCAGGAAAACCGCCTCCTCGAACTTCTCCCGCAGCAGCTTCTGCGTCTTGAGCCGGTCGCCCATGTAATCCTGCTCCAGCTCCTCCACCACCAGCGGCGCCAGCACCGTCGGAGGCGGCAGATCCCATTCCTCGGCCTGCTTCGGATTCCGCAGGATCCACAGCAGCATTTCCTCCCTCACCAGGTGCGTCGCGCACGCCTCCGCGAAAATCTGCCGGCACTCCTCGCCGGCTTTTTGCTGCAGCAGAAGGTCCATCGCCTCCTGCAACGCGTTGAAATGCAGGTGGCGCAACTGCTCCAGCAGAACCGTGCGCGCGGCCTCCGCATCCTGCTGCCACAGGAACTCCAGCGTCGCCTTCAGCTCGCGGACGGGCAGGTCGTGCAGCAACGGCACGATTGCACCGGCACGCAGGAATTCCCGCGCCGCCGCGGGCCAGTCGCATTCGGCCGCGGACAGCCCCAGCCGCGCGGCCAGCATCGCCGCCGTCACCTTCAGTCCCGGCTGGCGGCTGGTCGCGCCCAGCAGCACGAAGGACATCCGGTTCGCCAGCACTTGCCGCTGCACGGGCTGGATCGCCTCCAATTCCGCCGGACGATCCGCCAACTCCCGCGCGCGTTCCAAAATCCCCTTCAAATCGCGCAGGTTGGCCAAGCGGTCGAACCAGGTCTCGTCATAACCGCAATCCCGCCCCAGAAAACGAATGGGCTCTGTGCGCTTCGTGGGAATCTCCACCGCCGGATCGGCCTTGAGCACCTTGCGCGCCCCATCCCAAAACCGCTTCCAGTCCCCCTCCGCCACCACGCCCGACTGCACCAGCTTCTCCTGCAGCGCCCCGGACGTCAACGGACCAAAACTCGTCAGCGCCATCCGTACGATTTCCGCCGGCGCCTCCAGCACCTGCTTCTCGATGACTTCCCGTTCGCGGTGCAAACGCGCCAGCAAATGCTCCTCGCCCAGCACTTCCAGCGTCTCGGCCGCAATCTTCATCGCCAGCCCGTGCCCCGGCCGCCCCCGGAAATCAATCTCGATCTTCTTGTAAAGCGAATCCGCCTTCTGCACCACTCCGAATCCCCAGGTCCGGTGCAGGCAGAGCGCCCCGGACTTCAAGCTCCGCAGCAACCGGAACCGCCGCACGCATTCCCGCGCGGCCAACCGCTGCCCGAATCCCGCCTCCTGGATCAGCGCCAGCAGTTGCGGATCGAAACCCGCCACCAGATCAGCCGCCTTGATCCAATCCTTCCCCGACATCTGCTCCGGCGGCGTGTTCTCCGCCCGCCATTTCAGCAACTCAACCCCCCCGTCCACGTCCCCCGCCTTCGCCAGCGATTCCTGCGCCATCGCCGCCCATTCCCGCGTGGCCGAGGCCACCCCTCCCGCACGCCCTTCCTCCAGCACCGCAATCCAATCCGCCGCCTTCGGCGCCCCGCTATCCATCAATGCCAGTATCCGGGTTTCCAAATCGTTCGTTGCCATCGTCTCGGTCATGCGTCCTTCTTCCTTGGGCAAATGAAGGTGCAGAAAACCAAATCAGCCGCCCAATTGCAAGCCGCTCGCGAATTTTCGCTTGCGCAGGTGCCGCCTAGGGAATATCGTGCGACGGGTCCGGGATGACATGCCTGACTCCCCGCCCCACGACGGCGGCGGGACTTCTCTCTCCATTTCCGGATCGCGGCGGGACCATCGATCCCCGCCCGCCGCGGACAACTGAAAGGAACAGGATCCATCATGAAAACCAACCATCCGAAACTGTTGAATTGGGTTAAGGAAACCGCCGACCTCTGCCAGCCCGACGCCATCTACTGGTGCGACGGCTCCCAGGAGGAAAACGACCGCCTGTGCGCCCAGGCCGAGGCCGCCGGCACGTTCGTCCGCCTCAACCCCGCCCAGCGCCCCAACTCCTTCCTCGTCTTCTCCGATCCCGCCGATGTCGCCCGCGTCGAAGACCGCACGTTCGTCTGCACCACCGATCCCCGCGAGGCCGGCCCCAACAACAACTGGCGCGATCCCGCCGAGATGAAGTCCACCCTGCGCCAGCTCTATGCCGGCTGCATGCGCGGCCGCACCCTCTACGTCATCCCCTTCAGCATGGGCCCCATCGGCTCGCCCATCGCCCACATCGGCGTCGAACTCACCGACTCCATCTATGTCGTCGTCAACATGCGCATCATGACCCGCATCGGCGACGACGTCCTCCAGGCCCTCGGCGACGACGGCGCGTTCGTCAAATGCCTCCATTCCGTCGGCGCTCCCCTCGCCCCCGGACAGCAGGATGTCCCCTGGCCCTGCAACGCCGACAACAAGTACATCACCCACTTTCCCGAAGACCCCGCCATCTGGTCCTTCGGCTCCGGCTACGGCGGCAACGCCCTCCTCGGCAAGAAGTGCTTCGCCCTCCGCATCGCCTCCACCATGGCCCGCCGACAGGGATGGCTCGCCGAACACATGCTGATCCTCGGCCTCACCAACCCCGCCGGCAAGAAAATCTATGTCGCCGCCGCCTTCCCCAGCGCCTGCGGCAAGACCAACCTCGCCATGCTCCAGCCCACCCTCCCCGGCTGGAAATGTGAGTGCGTCGGCGATGATATCGCCTGGATGAAAATCCGGCCGGACGGCCGCCTGTACGCCATCAACCCGGAAGCCGGCTTCTTCGGCGTCGCCCCCGGCACCAGCTACGAAACCAACCC
>CAYODC010000169.1:2359-5114 GCA_964402575.1 uncultured Verrucomicrobiota bacterium | reverse complement strand
GAAAACACCTGGCTGAAATCATAGTCGTTCGCAATCGACGTCAGCACCGAACTGTCCGTCGTCAGCGCCACCGACGCATACGGCCGCCGCTCCCGCTGGAACCGGTTCACCAGCTCCGCCGCGAAATGCTGCGCATCCGCCGCGCTGCCCCCGTTCCCGCACGCCAGCACCTTGCCCCCCTGCCGGATCCGCTCCGCCATCCCCGCCGCCACCGATTCGATCCCCGGCCGCAGCGTGGTGAGCACTTCATGCGCCACATCCATGTGGCCCTCGGCAAACGCATCCCAGTCCATGGCCGTCCCCCCTTACGCCGGTTCGCCGGTCGCCGGCTTCTTCCGCGACCGGATTTCATTGACTTCCACCGACACGCCGCTCAGGTCGCACGTGCCCAGGTGCTCCTCGAGAATCTCCCGCACCCGCGCCTGGATCGCCTTGCACAGCTCCGGAATCCGCGTGCCGTCCCGCACCCCCAGCACCAGCCCCACCGCCAGCGCCCCCCGCGCCACCTTCAACTGCGATTTCATCCACGCCACCGCCGCAAACTCGTCCTTCAGGTGGTCCAGGTATTCCCGGACCGCATCCGTGCTCACGCTCACCGTCCCGCTCTCGTTCTCGAACGTGATGAACGACCGCCGCCGCCGCCACATCACCCCTGTCAGCAGAAACGCGAACAAATACACCACCACCCCGACCCCCGCCGCCACCTTCACCCACTCCGGCGCCTGCGCCCCCCACGCGATCGCCGCCTGCAGAATGTCCGGATATTCCGGCGACACCATCAGCGCCAGCCCCCCCAGCGCAATGGCCGAATACAGCGCCAGGCCCAACAGGAAATGGATTGCCTTCATGCGTTTCTCCTCATGGCCGCCACGTATACCCCACCCCGGCCGCCCTTGCACGCAAAAAACGGCCGGCTTCCCCCCGCCTCGCAGGGCTTATCCAATGGGCCCCGGCGGCTCGCGGTCCTCCGCGATCTCCCCGTACAGTTTCACCTGGCATTCCGGGCAGATCCCGTGCGAAAACCGCGCCCCCGTATGCTCGCCCACAAACTGCTCCACCTGCTTCCAATAGCCCTGGTCGTCCCGGATCTTCTTGCACGAACTGCAAATGGGCAGCAGCCCCCGCAGCACGTTCATCTTCTCCACCGTCTCCTGCAGCTGCCGCGTGCGGTATTCCACTCGCTCCTGCAACCCGTGCTGCGTGGACCTCAGCTCCGCCACCGCCCGTTCCAAATCCGCCTTCGACTCCCCCAGCTTCTCGCTCATCATGTTGAACGCGTCCACCAGGTCGTCGAACTCGTCGAACGTCCGACCCTTCACCCGCACCCCGCTCCGCCCCAGCGCCAGCTCCCGGCAATGCCCCGCCAACGTGCCGATCCGCCGCCCGAGCCCCCGCGACAAGTACAGCGCGAACACCAGCGCCAGCAGGATCGACGCAAACAGCGAGGCCAGCCCCGTCAGCCGCAATTCCCGCAGATTGTTGCGCACCTCGTCCGCCCGCATGTCGATCCCCACCAGGTAGCGCCCCTCCCCGTTGCGCACCGGCGCATAGCCCGACAAAAACACCCCCCATTGATCCTCGTACAACTCGTTGTCCACCACCGGCTGGTGGAACCCCTCCAGCATCTCCGGCACCACCTCTTCGTACGCCTGCCCCGGCTTCGCCTGCTGCTCCGTCTCGTCGGAATCCACCACGAACGATATCGAACGATCCTCCCCCAGCCGCATCACATACAGAAACGCGATGTCCGGATTCGTCCGGCGCACCCGCCGCATCTTGTCGAGCGTGTCGCGATAGACTTCCTTCTGCATGTCGTCGGCCGTTTGCAGCACCCCCAGGTCCCGCGCATCGATCGTCTGGCTCAGCAGCGCCGCGCTGTTCTGCAAACGCGACTGCAGGCTGCGCATCAGGTTGTCCATCGCCCGCGTGTAGAAAAACGTGCCCACGCTGCCCGACACCAGCACCACCGCCAGGATATGGCTCAGGAACAGTTTCGTGGAATACCGGAATCGAATGTTAGGCTTCCATTTCATGCTTCGCTCCTTGAGGAAGGCCGTCTGCCACGTAATTCCTTCGCCTGATCCGAACTTACTCCCTTTTCTGTTCGGAAATCAAGAAGAACCGGTTAGCGTATTGTTACGCCGTCCGTCTTGCACCACGCCTTGGATCCCCCCCCCTTTCCCGCGTTTGTGTCTCTTAGAGCGTTTTCGGATTTTTGTAGCCGCGCTCGCGGAGCGCGGGGCTGTGGATTCAGGGGCCTGCCTTGCGCCTGTTTTCAAATCCAACATGCGGATTCCCGGCCCATTCGGGAAAATCCGACGCCAAGGCAGCCCCATGCGGTCTGTTCCGATCGGCGTTTGCGTTCCTTTCGCGTCACTGGCGACTCTTGCGTTGAATGGATCGGAGGATTTGGATGCATTTGCCCGGCCCGGCACCCCTGCGCCGCTTGCCTCCCGCCACTCCCCGGAGTAGGATCCACCTTCAGCCCCCGCAACCCGCCGGCCCCTTGCCGGCTCCCCTTGCGCCATGAAAAACACCAACATCGCCCCATGGCCCGCCCTCCTGAAACGGCTCGTGCCCGCCATCGCCGCCATGGCCGCCGGAATCTGGATCCTGCTCCGCGCCGGCGACATTTCCACCCGGCTGCTGGGCCTGCTCTTCCTCTGGGTGGCGGCCACGGCCATCGCCCGTCCCCTCGCCCGCCGCCTGGCCAGGCCCGCCCCCCCTACCAGCCCAGCAGCCACCCGAAGATCAG
>CAYODC010000169.1:0-2349 GCA_964402575.1 uncultured Verrucomicrobiota bacterium | reverse complement strand
CTTCTCGTTCGGCACCGCCCCCGAATAGGAACCGTACGACGTCGTCGAATCGCTGATCTGGCAGAAGTACGACCAGAACGGCACGTCCTTCCACTCCAAATCCTGGTACATCATCGGCACCACGCAAATCGGGAAGTCGCCTGCAATGCCCCCGCCCACCTGGAAGAACCCCACGCCCTTCCCCCCCGAATTCGCCCGGTACCACTCCGTCAGCGCCATCATGTATTCAATGCCGCCCTTCATCGTCGCCGGCGCCAGCTCCCCCTTGATGCAGTACGACGCGAAAATGTTGCCCATCGTGCTGTCCTCCCAGCCCGGCACCACGATCGGCAGGTTTTTCTCCGCCGCCGCCAGCATCCACGAATGCGCCGGATCGATCTCGTAATCCTTCTCCAGCACCCCGCTCCGCAGCAGCTCGTACATGTATTCATGCGGAAACATCCGCTTGCCCGCCGCCTGCGCCTCTTTCCAGATCTTCGCGATCCGGTGCTGGATCTTCCGGAACGCCTCCTCCTCCGGAATGCACGTGTCCGTCACCCGGTTGAGCCCTTCGTCCATCAGCGCCCGCTCCTCCGCCGGCGTCAAATGGCGGTAGTGCGGCACGCGCCGGTAGTGGTCGTGCGCCACCAGGTTCATGATGTCCTCTTCCAGATTCGCCCCCGTGCACGAAAGAATCTGCACCTTGTCCTGCCGGATCATCTCCGCCAGCGACACCAGCATCCGCCCCCCCCCCGCCAGGTGCGACTCGTAGGCCTTCGCCGCATCCACCACCGTCGCCGCGTTGAAATGCCGGTAGTGCTTCTCCATGAACTGCGCAATCGGTCCTCTGCTCATCGTCCACCTGCCTTGCCTTGTCCTGACCCGTCGGCGGCCACCGCGGCCCCGTCTGTTTCACTCTCCCATCCCCCCCCCGCCCCTGGAAAGCCCAAAATCCCTCAGACGCTCGCCCACCTCCGGAATATACGGCCGGAACGGAGCCCGGCCCTCCCAAAACCCGCCCCCATCGCCTGTTCCCGGCACTGGAGGGACGACCTCCGTGTCGTCCAGATCCTTCCCCTACGGCGTTTGCGATTCCTTTGCGTCGATCTCGTCTTTTGCGTTACCGGCCGGTTGGCGGGGGGTCTTAAATCGATGCATTTGCCTGCCCCCCGCCTGCAGGGCCAACGCATCTAGAGCGGATTTCGATTTTCTGTAGCCGGTCCCGGTGGGGCCGGCCCCTGAATCTACAGCCCCGCGCTCAGCGAGCGCGGCTACAACAAATCCGAAAACGCTCTAAAACCCCGAAATTCAGCCCGCACCGAACAGCCATGGAACGCAAAAGGCGCAAGGGACGCAAACGTTCGCAAGCGCCGGAGGGCTACTCCGTTGCCTTGCGCCTGTTTTCAAATCCAACCTGCGGATTCCCGGCCCATTCGAGAAAACCCGACGCAAAAGCGGCCCCATGCGGACTGTTCGGATCGGCGTTTGCGTTCCTTTCGCGTCACTGGCGACTCTTGCGTGGAATGGATCGGAGAATGTAGATGCGTTTGCCCTTCCCCCGCCTGCGCTTCTCGTTGCGCGCCGCCGCCCCATCCGGCACAATGCCCGCCATGAAACCCGTCCGGATCGACGACGCCCGCATCGAAGCCTTTGCCACCCACCTCGCCCGCGCCGGCGATGTCCGCCCCTTCGATTTCTGCACCCGCAGCGAGGGCTTCCTCTATCCCCACCGCCACGCCCCGGGCGCCCTCGACATGTTCTTCTTCGCCTGCGCCCACCAGTTCGGCTTCTGGACCCTATCGGGCGACCGCTGGCACCAGCCCATGGTCGCCCGCCTCGACGGACACGACCTCAAGGGCTCCGACTTCCTCTTCCGCGCCTGCACCCGCGCCATCCAGCACGACCCCTCCTCCCTCTCCCCCGCCACGCTGGCCCAGATGGATAACGCCCCACTCGACGCCCTGTTCCGCGGCGACGACGGAACCAACCCCCTGCCCATGTGGCCCGAGCATCTCGCCCTGATCCGCGGCCAGGCCGCCTGGTTCACCTCGCGCGGACTCTCCCCCGCAGACCTGCTCCGCCGCGCCGCCGCCGACCCCCGCCCGCTCGGCACCCTGCTGGCCACCCTCGCCGGCATCCCCGGCTACGCCGAAGACCCCCTGCAAAAAAAAGCCATGCTGCTGGCCATCGTCCTCGAAAACCGCCCCGAGCACTTCCTGCCCGTCACCGACCCGGAATCGGCCGTCCCCATCATCGACTACCATCTCCAGCGCAGCGCCCTGCGCACCGGCCTTGTCTGCGTGGACGATCCCGCCCTGCGCGCCCGCCTCGCAGCGCGCCTCCGGCTCGCCGCCCCCGAGGAAGACCAGA
>CAYODC010000168.1:0-5115 GCA_964402575.1 uncultured Verrucomicrobiota bacterium | reverse complement strand
TAGGTGCCGGTGGCGGGGAAGTAGAAGAAGTATTCGATGGTCTGGGTGGCGTGGGAGTCGAGGTCAACGTGGACGCCGCGCGTGTAGAAGCCGTTCTGGACGGGGAGGGCCCCCATGGGGATTTGGAGGAGCACGTCGAGTTTCTGGCGGTTGCCCTTGGGGTTGGTGAGGACCACCTGCGCGCCGTAGACCACGTGGGGCAGGAATTCGCCGTCAACGTATTGGTCGAAGCGCTCGTTGTTTTCGTAGCGGTAGCGGTCGTCGGCGCGGAAGAAGTGCTGGGCGACGAGGACGGAGCCGGGTTCGTCGGCGCGTTCGGCCGCGAGGATTTCGCGGTGGAAGACGACGAGGGGGGAGGCGGCGGAGAGGGCGTAGCGCAGGCCGGCGAGTTCTTCCTGATGGTCGGCGGCCTCGAAGGGGAGGTCCAGCACGGACAGGGCGAGCATCATTTCGGTGAAGTTGCGGGTGGCGGCGGTGAAGTGTTCGGACAGGAAGGGGGATTTTTCGTCATGCGCGGCATAGTCGGCCCAGAAGGCGCTGGGGGGGACGAGATCGGCGTCCTGCTGCTCGATGGGCAGGCGGTAGTAGTTGTTTTCGGCCCATTCCTTGGTCTGGTCGAGCTTCTGGAAGAAACGGCGCTGGGATTGCTCACGGGCAATGGATTCATCGCCGAAGAATACATTGCCTTCGGGCCCTTTTCTGAACAATTCCAGTTCTGCATCGGAGACGGGGGCTGGCCGTCTGGCTCCCGACCGATTGGCCATGGCGCCCGAAGCCAGCCCCTTCATAATAATCGGGGAGATGGAATCGCTGGCGAACATCACCGGCATTACAGGAGCCGGGGCGGCTTCCATCGGCGCCATCATCTCCATCATTTCCTCGGTTCGGGTCTTTTCCTCGGCCTTGCGGGCGCTTTCGATGGAATCCTGGATGCCGCCGCCCGATTCGAGGCCGCCGGCGAGGAGGGCGGTATCGAAGCGGCGGTTGAAGTCTTCGGCGTCGGGCGGGAGGAGGTCGGCGCGGTCGCGGGCATCGCGGACGAGGGTGGCGGTATGATCGGGGAGGCGGCGGGCGAGGAGGACGCGTTCGACGGCGTTGAGACGCGAGAAGGCCCACGGATCGAGGAAGGCGGAGAGGTCATGGCCGAGGAGCCAGAGGTCCATGAAGGTTTTGTCTTTTTTGTTCTTCAGGTAGGGAGCGATGACGTCCTTGAAGAAGGCGGGATCTTTTTCGTGGAGGAAGAAACTCAGTTCGTGGCAGGCGAATTTGGAGTAGAGGCGACGCTGTTCCTTGGCATCGAGGGCGGGCCAGGTGGTGACGAACGAGAACTCCTCGAAGGTGGCATTGCCGCCGAGGGTGGCGAGGAGGCGGTAGGCCTTGGCGAGGGAGTCGCAGGTTTCGAAGCGCGCGGTGGAGACATCGCCGATGGCCAGCGATCCGCCGGAAGGAACGGGGGTGACAATTTTCTGTTCGGCGAAGGGTTTAGAGGGGTCGAGGCCGGCGACCTGGCGGAGTTCGCGGGTGGCGACGGGCGAGTCCTCCAGCGCGGCGTGTTTCAGGACGGAGGAGACGGGATCGGCGGCGAGGATGCGCAGGTGTGGCAGGCCGTGGAGGTCGGCGCGGGGTATGCGCACGATGCCGTCCTTGCCGGGAACGAGGTTCCAGAGAGTGACGGCGGGTTGGCGGAGGAAGTCGAGGTTGGCCTGGCCTTCCTGGTCGGTGAATTCCCCATGCATGGCCTGGTCGCCGTCGGCGTAGGCCATGGGGGCGGGGGCGGCTCGGCCGGCATAGGCGCTTTCGGCGGCGAGGGATTCAGGCTGGGCTTCGGTGTCGCGCAGTTCCCAGGGATTGAGGAGGAGTCCGGGGCGGTCGAGCATGTTGCCGGGGAACTTTTGGGCGGCCTGGCGATCGAGGATGTAGCGGTATTCGTCGCCGATGTCGCGTCCGGACTCGTAGAAGGTCCGGGCGGGGGTCCAGTTCTGTTGGAGGAGGCCGGGGGCGCCGGTGGATCCGAGGCGGTCGAAAAGGTCATAGGCGGGCAGGTAGCGGGAGGCGACGACATGGATGCGGGCAAAGGGAGTGGAGTTGGCGAGGCGGATTTCAACGGAGTCCTTGTTCGCATGGATGCCGGAGATCTGGAGCGGGGCGAGGCGCGGGCATTGGAGGGCGCGGCGGGCGGAGAGGACAAAGCCGTCGCGTTCTTCGCCCTGGGTGACGCGGACGGCGATTTCGCGCTGG
Organism: uncultured Verrucomicrobiota bacterium; assembly: GCA_964402575.1. Lineage (GTDB taxonomy): Bacteria > Verrucomicrobiota > Kiritimatiellia > CAIQIC01 > Lenti-01 > Lenti-01. The sequence continues at coordinate 2,877 of CAYODC010000168.1, read as the reverse complement.
AGGGGTTTGAGGAAGAGCGAATAGTCGCCGGCGGGCAGGCCGCGGATTTCGACGAAGCCATCGGCGATGGAAACGGCGTCGCGCCAGTCGCGGACGAATTGGTCCTGGCGCTGTTCTAGCAGCGAGACGGCGGCGGGAGCGGCGTTGGGGAAGGCGGCGGGGATGCGCAAGACATCGCCTTCGCGTCCGTGGAGCTTGGCGGGGAGGGTGCAGGCATCGGAGAGGGTCGGCCAGGTGCGTTCCGCGCCGAAGGGTTCGCGGACGGTGAACCGCTCGATGTCCGGCAGTTCGCCGAGTTCGACGCGGCCGTTGTCGTCGGTTTTGAGTTCGACGTGGATTTCGTCGCGGAAGTCGCGGTGCTTGAAGCGGCAGGAGAGCGGTTCGCCGGGGCGGGGTTCGCCGTTCTTGCCGCGCAGATCGACGACGTAGCCGTTGGCGGTGCGCCCGGCGTGCAGGTCCTGGACAGCGGCGGAGCGGTCGATGCCGTTGAGGGCGAACGTGGCGGAGGCGGCCAGGTCTTCCTTGCGGTTGCGGCTGACGTTCTGGACCTTGGCCTTGAGGGTGACGGCGATGGAAGCGGCGTTTTCGGGCACGGCGAATTCGTGGAGGGTTTCGGCGTTTTCGCGCAGGACGAGGCCGGGGATTTCGGTTTCGGTGGCAATGCCGTCGAGATCGACGGCGCGGAGAACGAGGCGCGGGTCTTCGAGGAGGGACAGGCTGGCGGGGCGGCCGTTGACGCGTAGGACGGGGCGCAGGGCGAGAGTGGCCTTTTCGCGGCGGAGGAGGGATTCGCGGTCGACGTAGATGCCGGCCTGGAGATCGTAGGACTCGGCGAGGTGGTCGAAGCGCACGAGGGAGGCGAACCCGTCATGATGAACGACGAGGGTATCGGCGCGCGGATCGGTGCTGAAGGGGATGATGAGGCGTCCCTTGGCGTCGGGGAGGAATTCGCGTCCGGCCATCCAGGCGAGGGCGTCGGGGAGGCGGCGGTTGGCTTCATCGAGGACGGTGAAGGCGTGGCCGGCGGCGGTGATTTCCTGAAGGACGCCGAGGCGGCCCTTTTGGACGAGGGCGCGGCTGCTCTTGCCGTTGCCGATGAGTTCGACGACATAGGCGCCGCGCTGGCCGAGTTCGGGGAATTCGAAGACGCGGGCGGTGCGGAGCTCGGGGGCGTCCTTGAACGACATGCGCCGTTCGGAGGAGGCGACGAGTCCGTCGAGATTGATGGCGAGATTCAGGGGGCGGCCGGTTTCGCGGTAGTAGTTGAGGGTGGTGATTTCGTAGACCTTGACGATCAGGGCCGGCACGTTCTTGACGAAGGCGGTCACGCGGACGGCGTCGCCGGCGCCGAACACGTCGGGATTGGCGGGGGAGAAATCGATGTCGACGCGTTCCTTGAGGCGGCGGTATTCATCGGGGGCGATGAGGCGGGTCCACTGCTGCGGGTCGCCGGTGCCGGAGGTGATCTTGGCCTCGGCGAAGAGGCGCTGGAGAAAGTCGTCGCGGAGGTAGGGCTTGTAGGCGTCGGCGTTGGGGGCGTCGACGAAGAAATGGAGGAGGAAGTCGCGGACGAGGGGTTCTTCGTTTCCGACGGGCGGGAGCTGGAGGAGATTGAACGAATGGTGAAGCTGGGCCAGGTGGTCGCCGCGCGGCAGGGCCTTGCGGACGTCGTCAGCGAGGTAAGGGACGTCGCGCGGCAGGCGGACGTATTCCATGAAGCGGGCGGCATCGTAGACGCCTTGTTTCTGGTCGTGGCGCAGGCGGCCGTGGAGGACGTTGGCCTTGAGGGAATTGTGGACGGGGTCGAGGGTTTTCACGAACGCCCAGACGCGGTCGTAGTAGGCTTGGCGGGCGTCGGCGTCGGTTTCGAGATCGACTTCGTTGGGCGGGGCGAGCTTGGAGAGGTAGGCGTTGACGAAGGCGGTCTGGTTGCGCAGGTCGGGCTTTTTGGCGAGCAGTTCGTCCAGTTGGGCGAGGGTGAGGCGGCGGTGGATTTCGTGGTGGCCGAAGCCGCGGCTGTCGCGATAGTCCAGGTCGGCGGCGACGTGACCGACGAGTCCGGGGAAGTCGGGGCGCTGGAGGCGGGAAAGCAGATTGCGGCGCTGGTCGCCGTTGAGATCGATGGCGGCGATCTGGTCGAGGCCGGAGGTTTCGATGCGTTCGAGGCTGCGAAACGAGTCGCGCTCGAACGCCTGTTTCAGGAAGACGGCGGCGGCGATGCGCCGGGGATCGAGGGTGGAGGGGGCGGAGGAACGGCGCTCGCCGGTTTTGCGGGCGTGGCCGAAGAAGGGGTTGAGCTGGTCGCGGAGATAGGCGAGGGTCTGGTCGGGGGTGGTGTCGTAATCCAGCAGGGCCTGGCGGTTGAGGAGGATGCGGGCCTGGTCGGGGGTGTTGCCGCGGCGCTCGCGGATCCAGCGGTCGATCCAATCCTGAAAGTCGGTGCGGCGGCCATCGTTCTGGGCGTGGAGGGCATGGAAGTAAAAATAGTCGTCGGTGCCCGGCACCAGTTCGCGCAGGGCCTCGGCGCGGTCGGGGGCGAGAGCGAAGGTTTCGATGAAGCCGATTTCCTGGGCGGCGGCGGAAGCCACGGCGAGGGCGAAGATTCCGAAAGCGAGGCAACGTTTCATGGCCGGATACTCCTTCATCCTATCCTACGGTTGAGCGGCGGTTTTCTTAGGGCAGGGATCGCCCAAAGGCCGGGGACAGTTTCCCGCGTCGGATACGGTTTGGCGAGGGAAATGTGGGGGAGACCGGGAGTCAATCCGGAACAGCCTTTTCAACCACGGAAGGCACGAAATTCACGAAAGGAAGCGAGGGGGGAGGGGTGTTCCACAGGATGGAAAAATTTTTGTGGATTTTTCCACGGTATGGAAAACG
>CAYODC010000167.1:0-5124 GCA_964402575.1 uncultured Verrucomicrobiota bacterium | reverse complement strand
CGTAGATGCGCCGGATGCCGCTGTTGATGCAGTTGCTGACGGGAATGTCCACCAGCCGGTACTTTCCGGCCAGCGGCACCGCCGGCTTGCAGCGGTCCCGCGTCAATGGCTGCAACCGCTTGCCTTCTCCTCCACCCAGAATCACGCCGACCACATTCATCGTCCACCTCGTCTCCCGGCGAAGGCCTGCCGCCGCCGCCGTCACCAATATCCTCCAGTCGCCCGGTCAAATCAATTGTAAAACGCAAACGGTTTTACCGGATTTCACCTGTTAAATCCAGTCCTCGTCCGCATGGCGACGACGGCTCCCCCCCGAGGGGTTGCCGGCAAGCCCCCCGCCAAGGTAGGCTGTCCGTGTGAGCTTCTTTCCCCCCACCAACAGGATTCAGGACCTCGAATGCACATGAACACCGTTTGCTCCTCCTCGGATGACCTCGAGGGCTGGCTCGCGCTGGCGCGAGAAGTGGAACCACTGTTTGGCCCCATGGTCCATGACCCCGCCTTTCGCGAGGCGTTGCGGCAGGCCATCGCCAACCGTCACGCGTTCTGCATCCGCTCCGGCCCGGAATCCCCTCATCCATCCCTGAAAGGCGGCGTCATCATTTCGCCCGACACCAATGAAATCGCCTGGCTGGCCGTTTCCTCGCATGAGCGCGGACAGGGATTCGGCCGGCAATTGCTGGAGGTGGCCATCGGCCAACTGGACCCCCGGAAAAGCATCCGGGTCCAGACGTTCGCCGAATCGGTCCCCGAGGGAAGGGCCGCACGAAGGCTCTATTCCCGCCTGGGATTCATCCACCGTCAGGATGGCGGGCTCAATCCCGCCGGGGTGCCGACCGCCATCCTGGAATGGACTCGTCCGACTCCAAACGACCAACCACCCTCCGCCGGCGCCCACGCCCCCGATTCCATTGCGCCGGCCCTGCGAAAACTCAAAGAAACTTGATCTATCGCCGCCAAGAAGTGACACTTCCCATCCATGGTGAAGATGTGCACCCAAGAGGCCGGGCGATTCTTGCCTGCCGAGGCAGGACCGATCTTCCGCCTCCACGCCGTGCAATCCCGTCGATCGAACGACCCATCCATCCCCGCATCTGCGAAAGGCTGAAATGAAACACAAGAATCCGCTGCCCCGCTTCGACTCCCGCGACTTTGCCCAGCAATTCCACTATGCCGGCCGCGACCTCGGCGTCCGCTACGCTCCGGCCTCCACCGCCTTCCGCGTCTGGGCCCCCACCGCCCAATCCGTCGATCTCCTCCTCTTCCAGACTGGCCACCAGCCCGAAACGCCCCGCGTCGTCCCCATGACCCGCGCCGCCAAGGGCACCTGGACCGCCACCGTGAACGAAGACCTGCGCAACCGCTACTACCGCTACCGCCTCGTCCATCCCGGGCAGCCCGCCCCCGTCGAAGCCGTCGATCCCTACGCCGTCGCCACCGGCGCCAACGGCCAGCGCGCCATGATCCTCGACCTGCGCGACACCGATCCCAAGGGCTGGACCCGCGACGCCAGGCCCCCCTTCGCCCATCCCGTCGACGCCATCCTCTACGAACTTCATGTCCGCGACTTCACCATCCATCCCTCCTCCGGCTCCCGCTTCCCCGGCGCCTACCTCGGCGTCGCCCAGCGCGGCACCCAAAGCCCCGGCGGCCTCCGCACTGGCGCCGATCACCTCCGCGAACTCGGCGTCACCCATGTCCACCTGCTGCCCGTCGCCGACTACGGCGGAGTCGACGAAACCAAGAAAAGCCGCCAATACAACTGGGGCTACAACCCCGAAAACTACAACGTCCCCGAAGGCTCCTACGCCACCGACCCCTTCGACGGACGCACCCGCATCCGCGAATTCAAGCAGATGGTCCAGGGCCTCCACCAGGCCGGCCTGCGCGTCGTCCTCGACGTCGTCTACAACCACACCTTCCACGGCGGCGAATCCCACTTTCACCGCCTCGTCCCCGGCTACTACCACCGCCAGGACGCCAAGGGCGGCTTCTCCAACGGCTCCGGCTGCGGCAACGAAGTCGCCTCCGACCGCTCCATGGTCCGCAAAATGATGGTCGACTCCCTCGTCTATTGGGCCACCGAATACCACGTCGACGGCTTCCGCTTCGACCTCATGGGCCTCCACGACCTCGTCACCATGCGCCAAATCCGCCAGGCCATGGACCGGATCGACCCCACCATTCTCCTCTACGGCGAAGGCTGGACCGGCGGCGACTCCCCCCTCCCGGCGGAAATGCGCGCCATGAAAACCAACGTCGGCCGCCTCCCCCGCATCGCCGCCTTCAACGACACCCTCCGCGACGCCATCAAAGGCCCCGTCTCCGATCACCTCAAGGGCGGATTCGTCCAAGGCGCCCCCGGCTTCGAAGAACGCCTCAAGACCGGCATCACCGCCTCCGTCCGCCATCCCCAGATCGCCTATCCCGAGGGCGACCTCTGGCACGGCCCCTGGGCCCGGCAACCCCACCACTGCGTCAGCTACGACTCCTGCCACGACAACCACGCCCTCTGGGACAAACTCGTCCTGACCACCCCCGGCCTCCGGGACGCCGACCGCCTCGCCATGAACCGCCTCGCCGCCGTCCTTGTCCTCACCAGCCAGGGCATCGCCTTCCTCCACGCCGGCGAAGAAATGGCCCGCACCAAAAAAGGCCACGAAAACACCTACAACCTCCCCGACTCCGTCAACGCAATCGACTGGCGCCGCAAATCCAAACACGCCGACCTCGTCGCCTTCTATCGCGGACTCATCGCCCTGCGCAAAACCCACCCCGCCTTCCGGCTGAAAACCGCCGCCGACATCCGCCGCGGCCTCGCCTTCCTGAACATGCCCGCCCCCAACATGGTCGGCTACATCCTCCAACACCCCGCCGGCGGCAATCTGTTCGCCGTCCTCCTCAACGCCACCGCGGAAAACCAAACGGCAACCCTCCCCGCCGCCGGCTGGCGCGTCCTCGTCGACGACCAGCGCGCCGGCACCCAAACCCTCCGCCGCCTCCCCGGCAACACCGCCTCCCTCCCCCCCCGCTCCGCCCTCGTCCTCGCCAAGGCCTGAACCCCAACGAAACCGGCGCCGCCCTCCAAAACGAATGCCCCCGAAACAAGGAGCATCCGGCTCCACCAGCCGCAAAACCATGGTTTACGCAGGCAGGTATTCTCCGCGAATGGGACGCCCCCACAAACCCCATTGAGTTCTCCGGAGCGATTTGCTAAGGTTTCAACCAAGTCCGGATGCTGCCCGTTGGCGGCTCCCCGGACCGGAACCCAGTCAACCGAAAGGATTGCGACCCATGGAAACGTTCCTCGTTCATGCCCAGGAGTTCATGTTCTTCTCCCTGATCGCGCAAGCGTTCACCTGCATGCTGCTGATTCTCATTTGGCTCCAGCTCAAGAAAAAATAGGCCCGGGGCCTCCGCCATGACCTTCCATCGGAATGAAAACGGAGCGGCCATGCTGGAATACACCTTGGTGTCGTGCCTCGTGGTTCTGGCCGCCTTTGCCCCGTACGTCCGGTGGACCGTGAAAGGCGAAGGCACCACCGCCTCCCTGGTCGACGACTACACCCGGCAGTGCAAGGCCGCCGTCCAGTTCCTGTCCCTCCCCTGCCCGTGACGCTCTTCGAAAAATCAACCAAACAAGGAGTAATCCCATGAAAACGATGAATCGCAAATCCGGCCAAGCCATGACGGAATACGTCATCATCATCTGCGTGGTGGCCATTGCCGCCCTGCTGGTCGCCGGAATCTTCGGCACCAACATCCGCAACCTCTTCAAGGGCGCCAACACGTCCTTGTCCTCCGGTTCGGCCCAGACCGTCACCGTCCAGGACCAGGGCGGCGGCGACGTCCGCATCAACGACTTCAAGGACAAGTAACCCCCCCGTTGCGAACCGGCGGCGGGCGGTCTTCCGCCCGCCGCCCTTCCCCGTTTTCTTCCCCCGCCCCATGCCGGAAGGCCTTGATGCCATCCTGTCCCTGGCCGTGCTCCTGCTCTGGGGCATCCCCGTGGTTTATTTCGACCTCACCCGCCACCGCATCCCCAACCTCCTGACCTACTCTGGCATCCTCGCCGGCCTCGTCATCTTCCTGCTCTTCCGCCGCGACCAGATCGCCAACTACCCCGTCGCCTTCCTCATCGGCTTCGGCGTCTACTACCTGTGCTACATGTTCGGCTGGATCGGCGGCGGCGACGTCAAGCTCATGGCCATGGTCGGCCTCCTCGGCGGCACCCGCTTCCTCGCCGAAGTCATGCTCTACTCCGCCGTCCTCGGCGGCCTGATCGCCCTCGGCGTCGCCCTCGTGCTGATGGCCCGCTCCCGCTCCCCCCGCGGCGCCCAGATCCCCTACGGCACCGCCATCGTCGCCGGCATCTACCTCGTCGTCTTCTCCTCCCCCGCCGGAGGACTCGCCCTGTGAAGCGCCCCTTCTTCCGCGTCCGCCGCGAGGCCGGCGCCGAATCCGGCCAGGCCATGCTCGAATTCATCCTCGCCTTCCCGCCCCTCCTCGTGCTGATCATGATGATCATCGAATTCGCGCACTTCGCCAACGTCCACCAGTTCGCCCAATACGCCGCCTTCACCGCCGCCCGCGCCCGCCTCGTGGCCGACGACTCCGCCGCCGCCCAGGCCGCCGCCCTCGCCATGATCCCCTTCGCCGATTCCGGCACCCTCTCCGTCATCCCCCTCGATGCCGCCGCCGCCGCCAAGCGCTCCAACGCCTCCAGCAAGTGGTCCACCCTTTCCCGCCAGGGCTACCAGCGCTCCCCCGCCGTGAACAACCCCGACAACCGCATCAACAACTCCTTCGGCTGGCAAACCGACACCTGGTGCAAGCTCTACAAGGGCAGCGACCAGACCGCCACCGACAAGGACTTCACCTACGTCAAGTCCGGCGTCTGCTTCACCTACCCCCTCCGCTTCCAGGGGCTCGCCGCCCTCTCCGCCTTCATCATGCGCGTCCAGGACCGCACCGCCAGCGATACCTCCCCCTCCTCGCTCTTCGGCGGCACCGCCGACCCCCTCGCCCCCCCCGCCCCCAAGAACTACTGGACCCGCGCCGACACCATCCGCCGCCAGTCCGGACTCTACGTCGTCCCCGTCATCAAGGGCTGCCTCCTCGGGA
>CAYODC010000166.1:0-5126 GCA_964402575.1 uncultured Verrucomicrobiota bacterium | reverse complement strand
GGTCTCGAGGTTGTCGGCCGTGTTGGCGACGATGAGCTGGCTGATCGTGGCGTTATAGGTGATGGACGCGCCAACAGGGAACTTGACGCCGGTCTTCTCGAAGAAATCCTTGACGTCGGACTTCGTCATGCTGACGCGGCCGCCCATGGTGGTGAATTCCGAATCGGCCCGCTCGTCGGCGCTCGCCGCCTGCCGCTCGACGATGACATCCATGAAGGACGGCTGGACGGGATACATGCGGGTGATGATGTTGCCGACGGGGGCATCCAGCGGCGTGATCATGACGGCGCTGTCTGCGGTACTTCAGGCCGGCGACTTCGGTGATGTACTTGATGGCGTCGAGCATGGTGATGCGGCGCAGGTTCAGCGTGATGTCGCGGACGCCGGCGGCGCCGGAGGAGACCGGCGCGGACGACATGCCGAAATCGTCGCCACCGAAGCCCCACTCATCCACTGCCGCCTCCGTCGCCGCGGGCGCAGGGGCCGGAGCGGCTCCACCGCCACCGCCCTGGCCAAGGTTCAGGATGATGTTCACGCCTTCCTTGTCCGGATCGGCCGCGATGCTGGCTTCCACGAGGAAGTTGACCACGTCGTTGATGTTGGCCTGACGGAACTCCACGGCCGGAATGATGATCTTCTGCATCTTCTCGTTCAGGCGGTCGGAGGCGGGCTTGCTGTCGACGCCGTTGCCGGGGCCCTGTTCGGGAATTTCAATCTTGGCGCGGATCGGCGGGCTCCAGCTGCGACGGACTTCGGTCATCATGCCTTGGACGCGGGCATCCCGCTCGTAGGTGGCCAGCTTGTACTTGTCGGCCTCGATCTTGCGCAGATAGCGCATGGCGCTCTTGTGGTAGGGATCGCGCAGCAGGATCTGCTCGAACAGGGCCGAGGCGCGGTCGTAGTCCTTCAGCATGTACCACTGGCGGGCTTCGTCGTACATCTGCTCGATGTTCTGGGCCTTCTCGAGGGTGGCGGGCTGGCGGGCCGGCGGCTTGGGCTGGGCTTCAATGGCTTCCAGCTTGGCCAGGCGCTTGTCCAAGGCCTGCACCCCTTTGTGCGTGGGGGCCACCTTCAGCGCGGAATCCACCAGCTTGCGGGCATCGGCCAGGCGCTCGTTCTTCTGGACCATGTCGCGGGCGCGCAGATACTGGGCTTCGGCCAACCCCCAGGAAATCTGCTCGCGGACGGCGGCGTTCTGGGGACGGTCGGGAAGGTTCTTCAAGGCGGAGGAGAACGAACCCTCGGCGGAGACGTAATCGCCATCGCTCATCGACCGGAAACCGGCTTCGGATGCCTTGATCGCCTCGATCTCGGCATTCTGGCGGCGGAGTTCCTCCTGCTGGGCGGTCTCCTTGGCAATCTTCTTGATTTCCTTGGCGGGCAGCTTTTCGGCGGCTTCCTTGGACGGCTGCGCCTCGGCCTCGCCCCCCTCGCCCATCGCGGTGAAATCGGCGGATTCAAATCCGGAGTCGAGCTCTTCAGCGGGGGCGGCGGCCTCGAACGGGACATCCGCGGCAAGGGCGTCGACCGCGGGCTCCTCGACGGGAGCGGCTGCGGCGGCTTCGATCGATTCATCGGCGCCGAACAGATCGCCCAGCATGTCATCCGCGGGCGCAGCTTCCACAACCGACTCTTCGGCCACGGGCGCTTCCTCGGCCGGAACCTCGGACGCGAAATCGGCAAACGGATCGTCCTCGGCCGGGGCCGCGTCTTCCGTACCGGCAACGGCTTCCGCAGGGGCGGCTTCCATCTCGGCCGGGGCCGCGAACGGATCGGCTTCCGCCGGGGCGGCAAAGGCATCTGCTTCCGCCGGCGCGGCATCGGCCGCAAAAGGATCGGCTTCGGCGGCCGCGGGTTCCGCGGCGAAGGGATCGGCCTCGGCCGGGGCGGCTTCGGTCATGGCGTCGGCCGCGGCGGGCTCGACAGGAGCGGCATCGGCGGCCGGGGCGGCCTCCACCTGTTCCGGGGCGGAATCAAAATCGCCCAGCAGGGCGTCCAAATCAAGATTGTCATCCTGAGCCCGTGCCACGCCGCCCAAACCGAGAGACAACGCCATCGCCGCGACCATGCACCATTTCATCTGGGACTCCTCCTTGGAACTCAAACGGGACCGAAGCTGGCGCTTCGATCCGCCCAACACCTGTTTATCGACGATCATCATAAATCCATCACCACACCGGCGCCGAATCCGCGGCCGGCGCCGCAGGGGCCGCAGCGCCGGAGAGAGCCGCCCGCTCCGCGCCGCTGATCAACGGAACCGTGACTTTCTCAGCAGTCTTAACGTTTTGAATTACCACGCTTTCGCGACGAATGTCAACGACCTTGTATTCCGTCCCCCGCAGGGAAAAGACATCGTTCAGGCGCTGGGCGGGACGCACCGGAGCGCGGTCGATGAGATTGAAAAACAGAATGGCCAATTCCTGTTCGGTGACCGGCTTGCCCTTCACCAAACGCACCGGACGCTTGTCGGATTGGCGGATCATCATCAGGGATTCCCCGTCCTTGCCGTTCGGGTCGTGCTGATCCACCTTGTAGCCCAGCACGACATCGCCGGGCTTGACGAAATAGGTGCGCTCCAGCGTCTGCAGATTCAGCTGGAACCGGATGGTGCCATCACCGAAATACGAGGTGCTCACGAACCGCAGATAGAAGGGCACGGGGCGGATGGTGGCCACGCGCAGCTTGACGACGGGATCCGGCAGGCTCTTGGAATCGCGCGGATCGGTGCCGTCGCGGAATTCCTCCAGATTGCTGAATCCGTCGCCGTCAAGATCCTGTCCGGCATCGGCGGGATTCTGCGGGTCGAGCCCCCACGACAGCTCGATCTTGTCGGGAATGCTGTCCTTGTCGGTGTCGAGCTTGTCGATGTTGATGATCTCGGGCTGCGCGGACAGGCAGAACGGGCATTCGGCGGCTTCGTAGGGAATCGGGCGGCCGCACTTGACGCATCCCACGCGCATTTCGCTGATCATGGTCCGGGCGGAGGCCGGCAGGGGCGTCTGGGCCGCGGCACGGGCATCGGCCAGCCCGGAATCGAAGGGGACGGTATCCTTCACGGCCACCGGCGAACCTTTCCAGCCAATGCGCGACAGGCTGAAGGCGGTGGCTTCCTTGTTGGACTGGATCTGCTGGATCAGCAGGATGCAGGAAACCAGCAGGGCGATCAGCGCCGCCAGCAACAGCGCCTTCTCGTAATGGCTGCGAATCCAGTCGTTCTTCCCACGGGGTGCCTGGCTCACGGATTCTCCTCCCCTTCTTCGGCGGCGGTCTCGGCAAACCGGTACAAGTCCACTTCCAGCCGGACATCGGCCAGCTCCCGGCCCGCGGAAACCCGGAGCTCCCGCGGCAGGATAGCGGTTTCGGCCCGGACACCGGCGGGTGCCATCGCGGAACCGGGCGCCTGCCAGCCATCGGTGGAAACCGGCGCCGAGGCCTCGGGAGATGGCGCGGTCTCCGGGGCTTTCGGTGTCAAAATGGATGGCCGGGCGGGATTGGTAATGTCCACCTTGGTCGCCACGACAAACGGGGCCCCCTTGGAGAGGCGATCGAGGACCTTCCAAATCGCGGCATCCTGGGCACGAAACGTGAAGATGTAGTGTTCCTTGGTATACAGGCCATCGGGATCCTGGAAAAGGTCGGCCGGGGAAGCCTCCGCCTGCGGTTCGGCGCGGGTGCGGCCGCGGCGGACAAATTCCTCCTGGACGGGGGCGACCGCCTGCGCGTTCTTTTCAAACACGGTGCGCTCCACCCCGGTCAACTCGTCGATGCCGGCGGAATACAGAATGGAACAAATGGAGGCAATCGCCTGGAACTGCGTGACCAGCCGGGGCAGTTCTTCGTCGGTCGGCGCCGCACCTTCGATGTAGCGCTGCACGCCGAAGGCCAGGTTCGGAGCGATCTTGACCTGCTTGTCGCGGGCCTCGTTCACCATCCGGCGCAGGCCGTCTTCCAGCATGTACCGGAACCCGTCGCGGTTGACCGGCTCGATCGCCGGCTGGCCTTCCTTCATCGCCTTGAACAGCCCGTCGAGATATTCCTGATAGATGGTCAACTGCTTGCCCATCGTCTGGACGTTGCCTTCGGACGGAAAAACGGAACGGCTGGACAACCGCTGCAGGCGGTTCTGGGCCGTCGATAGCTGGGACGTGCTTTCCATGTAGCGCCCCCGGGCGCTGAACAGCAGGTAGACCAGCAGGGCCAGCAGCAGCAGGACCACCGCCCCGCCGATCATCAACGGCATGTGTTTGCGGCTCATAATTCCTGCGGCGCCTCCAGAACAGCCAGAATCTTGAATTCCAAGGTGCTCGCGTCCGGCCGCGCGGGCGGCTGCCAGACAATCTCGGTCCCGGGCGAGAACCACTTCGATTCGCGCAGCTTGTCGCGGAACTGGCTGATGGCCTCGCTGGATTTGATCTTGTCCAGATAGCCCATCCCCTCGATTTCAATGCCGGCAACCATGGTGCCGACGGGCACGGCGGGCACGGCATCCCGCGCCGGCTTGGCGCGCGGATTCGGCGGCGGCGCTTCGGTCTCCGCCGGAGCGCCGGGCAGGGTCGACACGGGGCGGATGCGGGTGATCCACATGCCGTCGGCGAGGGCGCCGTTGACCTCCATCAGCAGGCTGCGCCAAACGCTGCGATGGGCTTCCAGCGCACTGAGCTTGGCAATCTTGCCCTCGACGGCGGCAACCGCGGTTTCCTCCTCCACGAGCTGGCGCTCCACGTTGGACAATTCGGACACCCGCGCCTCGATCCGGGAACGGACGTTTTCCGTCACGCCGGCCATGCGGAAATAGAAGGCGACCCAGACCGCCAACGTCAGCAGGAGGCCGGCCGCCGCCATGGCGAACACGGGCTGCTTGCGCTTGAACTTCTTTTCTTCCTCGACCTTGGGGGGCAGCAGGTTGATTTCGATCGGACAGCGGTGCAACTGGCGCAGGGCCAGGCCGACCATCTGCCCCATTTCGCAGGCGTGCGCCCCAATCTGGTCGGCGGGGATCTGCTCGGCCACGGCCACGTTGTTGAACGGATTGAAATAGTCCGTCTCGACGTTGAGCTTTTCGCGCAGGAACGTGTCGGTGTAGGGAATCACCGAACTGCCGCCGGTCAGCAGCAGCAGCGACGGCT
>CAYODC010000165.1:0-5180 GCA_964402575.1 uncultured Verrucomicrobiota bacterium | reverse complement strand
GGATGTCCCCCACCACCGCATCCACCCGGTCCTTCTCCGGATAATCAAACGCCACCAGGTCCAGCGACCGGATGTCCGTCATCCCTTTGGCCATCAGGTAGCGGATCAGGTTGATCCCCAGAAAACCGCTGCCGCCCGTCACCAGTACCCGGCCCGAAATCGTTGTGTTCATTACGCTCTGTTCCTTCCCAAAATGGTTTTCTTGTATCGCGTCGTCCGCATCCCGTCAACCTACTCGCCCCTGACACGGAAGAATCCCCCGGACGGCCACCAGTCCCCGTTGTCGCTGCTGCAGACCTGCCCCGGATCGGTCGCCCGCTTCACGAACTTGTATTCCAGCGCCGTGCCGGCCTGTACGCCGACATCCCCCCACCACACATTGCCTTCCGACCACACGAGCTTCACGGCCTTCGCGGGATCCCACCCCCCGACATCGGGATGGCCCCCCACGACATACCACTCGTACCCATACCCCGCATCGTTGGTGATCGATAAATGCACCGGCATCCGCAACGGATTCCCGGCCCAGGCCCACCCGGCGACTCCCCACGCCGCCACCGCGATCCAGCCCATCCGCTTCATAACCTCTCCAGCGCCTTGCTCAATACCGTCTCCACCTCCAGCGTCTGCAGGCACGCCAGATCGCCCCGGGCGCAGGTCCGCGCATGGCACGGACGGCACGGCAGCCCCTCCTTCGCCACTACGTGCGCCAATTGGCGGTATGGCCCGGTCCGCGCCGGATCCGTCGCCCCGAACACCGCCACCAGCGGCACGCCCATCGCATCGGCCCAATGCATCGGCCCCGAATCCACCGTCACCAGCAGATCCATCCCCTTCAGCAGGACGCACAGGCCGGGCAAATCCGTGCTCCCGCACAAGCTCCGCGCCCCCCCGCCAATCTGCCGCGCCAAGGCTTCGCCCTTTTCACCATCGTCCCGGCCCCCCACCACCCGGATCTGGCAGCCCCTCTCCGCCACCAGCCGCCGACCCAGTTCCCCAAACTTCCCCAGCGGCCAATCCTTCGTCGCCCAGCGCGAAAACGGCGCCAGCGCCACCAGCGGTCCCGGATGCCCGCCGCACGAAGACTCCGGCAGGTTCAGTCGCGGCGGCGGCGGCTCCGCCGGTCCGGGCGCGACCAGCGCTACCACGTCCATTGCTTCCTCCACCGCATGTCCGCGCGGCCCCGGCTTCCGCGCCGGTTGCGCATCATACAGCCGGTGCGCCCCCTCCCGCGCCCACGCCGGCCCCACCCGCCGCGCCCCCCGCGCCAACCGCGCCACCACGGCGCTCTTCAGCAATCCCTGCAAGTCCACGACCGCATCGTACCGCTCCCGCCGCAGCTCCCGCACGAACGCCCCCATCCCCCGCACGGCATTCCGGCGGGGAAAAGCGATCGTCCGGTCCACATCCGGACAGCACGCCAGGAGACCGGCATACTCGGGCTGCACCGCCCAGTCAATCGCCGCCCCGGTCCGCTCCTTCAGCGCCCGCACCGCCGGCAACGCATGGGCAATGTCCCCCAGCGAACTCAGCTTGATGACCAATATCCGCTTCATCAGGACGGCTTGAACAGGATCTCCTCGACCCGCTTGATCTTCAGTGCCTTGCCCGTGGCCGGATCGATCGTCAGCAACGCCCCATGCAACCGCACGTCGCCGCTGGCCACTTCAAACTTCGTGGGCATGCCGGTCACGAAACGCGCCAGGATGGCATCCGTCGTGCGCCCGATCACGGAATCGCACGGCCCCGTCATGCCCAGGTCCGTCATGTAGGCCGTCCCCTTGGCCGTGACCGCCTCGTCCGCCGTCTGGATGTGCGTGTGCGTCCCCAGCACCGCCGTCACCCGACCGTCGAGGAACTTGCCCATGGCGACTTTCTCGCTGGTGGCCTCCGCGTGCATGTCCACCACGATCATCTTGCCGTGCCCGCCGTTCTTCTTGAGCCACTCATCGATGGTCCGGAACGGACAGTCGGCGGTCGCGTTCATGAAGGTCCGGCCCATCAACTGGATGACCGTCAGCGGCCCCGCCTTCGTCTGGATCGTGATGGCGCCCTTGCCCGGGCAACCGGGCGGCAGGTTCAACGCCCGCACTACCCGGGATTCGCGTTCATAAAAAGCCAGGGATTCCTTCTGGTCCCAGACATGGTCCCCCATCGTCAGGGCATCCGCGCCCCCGGCGAACAGCTCCTCCGCCAGCGTCGACGTGATGCCGCGCCCCGCGGCGCTGTTCTCGGCATTGGCGACAACCACGTCGGCCCGCCCCTCCGCCTTGTAGCGCGTGGCGATGCGCGCCATCGCCATCCGCCCCGGCCCGCCCACGATATCTCCCACCACCAGCAGTTTCATGTCCCCTCTTTTCCCGCCCTCAACGGGCGTATTCCACGCAACGGGTCTCCCGGATCACCGTCACTTTGATCTGCCCGGGATAGTCCAGGTCCTGTTCGATGTGCTGCGAAACCCGCCGCGCCAATTGGATGGCCGCATTGTCGTCCATGGCTGTCGGCTCCACGAAGACGCGCAGTTCGCGCCCCGCCTGCATGGCCAGGCTGCGTACCACCCCGGGCTCCTTCCGGGCGATCGCCTCCAGCCGTTCCATCCGCTCCAGGAAAAGGTCCGTCGTGTCGGCCCGCGCCCCCGGCCGCGCAGCGGTAATCGCATCCGCCGCCGCCACCAGCGCCGCATAGGCCCCGCCGGCGCGGATCTCCGCATGGTGTCCCTGCACCGCATTCACCACCGTCTCGCTCTCGCCCGCCCGCCGCAACAGCTCGGCGCCGATCTCGGCGTGGCGCCCCTCCATCTCCGGCTCCGCCGCCTTCCCGATGTCGTGGAACAGCGCCGCGCGCCGCGCGGTCTCCGGATCCAGCCCGATCTCCGCCGCCATCAGGCCGGCCAGCCCGGCAGCCTCCACCGAATGCTGCAGCACGTTCTGGGAGAAACTCCGGCGGAACTTCAGGCTTCCCAGCATCCGCACCAGTTCCCGCGGCACCCGCGCCAGCCGCAGCGACTCCACCGCCTCCTCGCCGGCCTTCAGGATCAGGCCGTCCAGCTCCGCCGTCACCTGGTCCGCCATCTCCTCGATCAGCGCCGGATTGATGCGCCCGTCCTGCAGCAAACGCTCCAGCGTGACCTTGGCGATCTCGCGCCGCACCGGATCGAACGACGACAGCACCACGACCTCCGGCGAATCATCGATGATCACCGTCACGCCCGTGGCCATCTCCAGCGCCCGGATGTTGCGCCCTTCGCGGCCGATGATCCGCCCCTTCATGCTTTCGTCCGCCAGCCGCACCGGCGTCGTGGTCACGTCCGCGGCCTGGTTCGCCGCCACCCGCTGGATCGCCGCCGTCACCAGCTCCCGGGCCCGCGCCTCGGCCTCCGCCTGCGCATCCTCCTGCGCCTTGCGCAGCCGCGCGGCGGTCTCGTCGGCCAGTTCCCCCTCCAGCCGCAACATCAGTTCCTGACGGGCCTCGCCCGCCGAAAGGTGGGCCAGCGCCTCCAACCGTCCGCGCTCTTCCGCCGCCATCCGGCCCAATTGGTCCCGTTCCGCCTGCAGGGCCACCCGGTCCTTTTCCAACTGCTCGCTGCGGAGATCCAGCGCTTGCGCCCGCTCCTCGAGGCGGCGCTCCTCCCGTTCCAGCCGTTCATCCTGCCGCGACAGCCGGTCGGCCGCCGCCGACAGCACCAGTTGGCGCTGCTGCAGTTCGCTCTCCGCCTTCTCGCGGTTGCGCATCAGTTCGTCGCGCACCGCCAGTTGCGCCTCCTTGCGCAGCACCTCGGCATCGCGCTGCGCATCCCGCAAAATGTCCCCCGCCGCGCGGTTCGCCGCCGCGTCGCGCACGCGCACGAACAGCGCGTGACCGAAGAATCCGATCAGCGCAAATCCCGCCGCCGTCAGCGTGGGCCACAACCATTCGAAAAAGACCGCCATTTACCCGATCATTTCTTCCAGCTTCGCCGCCGCCGTCGGGGCGAAGAGCATCCGTTTTTCCGTCGCCACGGCATCCATCCGGACATCGTGGGGTTCCATGGGCACCGCCGCCACCAGGCGGGCCTCCCAACACAATCCCACCCGCAGCGCCGGGCTCCGCGCCAGCAGGCGGTCGAAGTGGCCGCGTCCATGCCCCAACCGCCCCCCTTGCGCATCGAACGCCACGCCGGGCACCACCACCACCCGGAGCGCCTCCGGCGACGCCGGCTCGGCCCGCACCGGCTCCGGGATGCCATGGGCCCCGTTCTTCCAGCGTGTCCGGCCATCAATCCAGCCCCAGCCATATTCCTTCCCGCGTCGCACCGGCACCGCCACCCGCGCGCCCCGCGCCAGCAGGTCTTCCAGCAGCGCATCCGTGGCCGGCTCGTCCGGGCGCGAGCGGTAGATCCCCACTTGGAAAGCCGCCGCCCACCAGTCCTCGGCCATCAGCCGGCGCTGGATCGCCTGCGAAGCGCCCGCGGCTACGCGGCGGCCCTTCATCCGGTCGCGCAAGGCCGCCTTCATGGCACCAGCCTCCGCAAATCATATTGTTCCGGCGGCCGCACCGGCCGGCCGGTCGAGTCCACCACGCACCAATGGATGTCCGCCTCGGCCACCACCGTCGCCCCGCGCCGGATCGTCTGGTGGAACACCCCGCTCACCCGCCTCATCTCCGTCGGCTCCGTTTCGATCTCCAGCGCGTCGTCGGCATAGGCCGGCGCGCGGTACGAAATGTCCGCGCGCGAAATCACCGTGAAATAGCCCGCCGCGATCAACCCCTTATAGTCGAATCCCGCCGCATGCAGAAACTGCATCCGCGCATGCTCGAGGTAGTTCACATACACGGCATGGTTGACGTGCCCGTACGAGTCGCACTCGTAGGGCCGGACCGTCAATGGAGTCACGTGTTTCATAAACGTTTAATCCTACACCCCACCCCGCCCCGGCGCAAGCCGCGCGCCCGCGCCCCGATTCAGCCCAGCGCCTCGGCGACCACCTGCCCCGCGTTCCGGACCTGGCCCCCGCCCTCCAACGCCCGCGCGATCTCCTCCAGCCCCGCCTGCTGGGCCTGCCGCGCCGGCGTGTCGTCCAGCAGCGGCTCCAGCGCATCCGCCATCGCCCCGGGCTGCGCGTCGTCCTGGATGAATTCCGGGCATAGCGTGCGGTCGGCAATCAGGTTCACCATCCCCAGCCACTTCACGCGGATGACCC
>CAYODC010000164.1:0-5192 GCA_964402575.1 uncultured Verrucomicrobiota bacterium | reverse complement strand
CATTTGTGCTTCATTTTCACCTCTCAATGCCTTACTATGCTCCATTGCGCTATTGACATGAATCTTTTTCCACCAATGGTTCAAGTTCCGACGAAGGGTGTCTTTGGGGTTTCCATCGCCCCCCGGCGCGACTAAGATGCGTTTTTGGTCATGAACCCGCTGCAACAAACAACGCCCTCGGGCAACCCATCCGTCTTCCGCCGCATCCTCGTCACGGGCAGCACGGGCTTCTTGGGCCACCACGTCATGCCCCGCCTCCGCGCAGCCTTTCCCGACGCCGAACTGATCGGCCTGGGCCGCCGCGACTTCGATCTGCTGGAACCCGGCGCCCCCGCCGCCATGCTCCGCCAGATCCAGCCCGATTGCGTGGTCCATATGGCCGCCAAATCGGGCGGCATCGTCACCAACCAACGTCGCCCCGCCGACTTCTTCTACGACAACCTATCCATGAACCTGCATGTCTTCCACGAATCGTGGAAGGCGGGGGTCCGGAAATTCGTCACCTTCATGGGAGGCTGTTCGTACCCGGCCAATGCCCGCTCGCCGATCGGCGAGGACCAGATGTGGAACGGCTATCCCCAGATCGAAAGCGCCGGATATTCCGTCGCGAAGAAAATGCTCCTGACCCAATCGTGGGCCTACCGCGTCCAGCATGGCTTCCATTCCGTCGTGCTGATTCCCGGCAACGTCTACGGCGAATGGGACAACTTCAACCTCGAGGAAGCCCATGTCATCCCTGCCCTCGTCCGGAAATACGTCGAGGCGCAGGAACGCGGCGACCGCGCGATCACGGCGTTCGGCACCGGCCGTCCCACCCGCGACTTCGTCTATGCCGGCGATGTCGCCGCCACCGTTCCGTGGTTCATTGCCAACTACGACTCCAGCGAACCCGTGAACATCTCCGCCGGCCGCCGCATCTCCATCCGCGAACTGGCCGAAACCGTCAAGGAAACCACCGGCTTCGCCGGCGAAATCGTGTGGGATGCCTCCCAACCCGACGGTCAAATCGACAAGATCTTCGACGTGTCCCGCCTTCATGGACTGGGGCTTTCCTGCGACACGTCGCTCCAAGACGGCCTCCACCGCACCGTCCAGTGGTTCCGGAAGGCCCGCGACACCCATCAAGTCCGGCTCTGACTATGCCTCCGCTGATCGACAGAATTCGATATGCCCGGAAGCTCTGCGCAGGCCGGCGCGTGCTGGACATCGGTGGGCAGAAAATGCCCAACTGCCAAGCATCCAGTCCATTCGCCATCGAATACTCCCGCATCTCCCGCGCGGCCCAGACCTACCGGATTGTCGATTGCCAGAACAAGCCCGAGGTGGATTATGTGCTGGACCTGAACCGCCCGACCAGCCTGCCAGATTTGCGCCGAATTCTCCAGGACTACCGACCAGAGGTGATCTTGTGCATGGAGATTCTCGAACACATCAACTGCCATTTCGAAGTCATGGAATTGCTGGCAGAAGCCATCGACACGATGAACACCACCGTATTCATCACGGTTCCCAACAACAGAAACTGGATATTCAACGCCCTAGGCTGGAATGCCGACCATTGTGTTGCCTTTTTCCGCGAAATTGCCTGGCGTTTCGTGACCCGTTCAAGCCTGGGTGCCCACCAGGTGCATATGTACGCCTGCATGCAACAATACGTGTGGTATTGGCGAATCGCCTATCTCCTCTCCTTCGCACAACCCTTCAGTTGGGGATTCGTCATCCGGAAATCCCCGGCCGCCCCGGATGATCTTGAGTGAACCATTGCCTCGTCATCGGCGCCCAGGGGTTCATCGGCTCGGCCATCGCCGCCGAGGCCGCCGCGCGCGGCTTCGCCGTGACCCCCGTGGATCTGGACAACTACGCCGCCTGCCGCGGCGCGGCCGCCGACCTGCTCGTCAACGCCTCCGGCAATTCCCGCAAGTTCATCGACGCCCAGGATCCCGTGCGCGGCTATGACCTGTCCGTCACCTCGGTCATGAACGTGCTCCACGATTTCCGCTACGATCGGTTCGTCCAGCTCTCCTCCGGTGCGATCTATCCCCACGAAGGCGATCCGCGACTCAACGCCGAAGATGCCCCGCTGGCGACCGCCGCGATGTCCCGCTATGGCTTCCACAAATGGCTGGCCGAGCAGCTCGTCCACCACGAGGCCCCGCGCCACCTCATCCTGCGCCTGGGCGGATTCGTCGGCCCCCGCTTGCGGAAAAACGCCGTCTACGACCTGCTCGCCGGCCGCTCCCTGTTCGTCCACCCCGATTCGGAATTCCAATTCATGGACACCCGCGACCTGGCCCGCGCGGTTTTCGACCTGGCCGAACGGCCGGACCTGCCCTCGTCCCCGCTGAACGTCTCCGCCCGCGGCGCCGTCTCCGTGCGCCATATCGCCGAATGGGCCGACATCCCCCTGCCGCCGGATGCTCACCTCCAGCCCCGAACACGGGCGGAACTGAACGTCGATCGGGCCAGCCAGCTCCTGGCTTTGCCCGACACGGCCACCACCCTCCAAACCTTCATCCGGGAAGTTCAAAGCGGAGCCCTCCCCTGGCCATGATCATCTCGCGCACCCCCTTCCGAATCAGTTTCTTCGGCGGCGGCACCGATTTCCCGGGGTTCTTCCGGCAGGAAGGCGGCGCCGTCCTCGCCGCCACCATCGACCAATTCTGCTATCTATCCGTCCACCGCCTGGCGCCGCTGTTCAAGCATCGGTTCCGAGCCAGCTATTCGCGTACGGAATCCGTGCTGAACCCGGAGGAATTCCAGCACCCGTTGATCCGCGAAACCCTGCGGCTGCTCGACCAGCGCGAGGGCATCGAAATCGCTCATACCGCCGACCTGCCCGGCCAAACCGGCCTCGGCTCGTCTTCCGCCTTCACCGTCGGCCTGCTCAACGCCGTCCAGGCGTTCAACGGCCATCTCCGGACGCCCGAGGAATTGGCCCGCCAGGCCATCGAAATCGAACGCGAACGCGTCGGCGACGCCGGCGGCTGGCAAGACCAGTACGAAGCGGCCTACGGCGGCTTCCGCCGGTTCGAGTTTCAGCCCAGCGGCGAGGTGCGCGTGCTCCGCCTCGATCTCCCTGCCGCCCGGATGCACGAACTCGAAGACCACCTGCTGCTGTTCTATCTCGGCTCCGAACGTTCCGCCGAGACCATCCTGCGGGAACAGGAAAAACGCACGGGCCCCAACACCTCCGCCCTGCGCGAAATGCGCCAGATGGTGTCCCGGGCCGAATCGGTCCTGACGAACACCGCCCCTCTCGCGGCCTTCGGCGACCTGCTGCACGAGGCGTGGCAGCTCAAGCGATCGCTTTCAGCCGGGATCAGCACCCCGGCGATCGACCAAGCCTACGAAACCGCGCGCGCCGCCGGCGCGCGCGGCGGCAAGCTGCTCGGCGCCGGCGGGCGCGGCTTCCTGTGCCTGTTCGTCGAACCCGATCGCCAGGCCGACATCCGCACCGCCCTCCGCGATTTGGCCGAGGTCCGCTTCCGCTTCGGCGACGAGGGCAGCCGCATCATTTTCTCCAGCGATGACTGACCGACCCGGAATCGCGCTCTGGTTCCGCTACGGACCTGCTGACCACTCCGAGCTGTTCCACGCCATGCCCCGGATTGTCGCGGCGCTCGCCAAGCAGGCCAATGTGCACTACTACGGCATGCGAACAGCCACCCCGCTCCCGGATGCCATCCGCACCCACGCCGCCCTTCACCTTCTGCCCTTCCACGTGGACCGCACCCGCACCCGCGATAAGTTCGTCAAAACCATCCTCTGGCTTGTATGCCTTCCGGCTATCGCCCTCGATTGCCGCCGACGCGGCATCCGCGCGGTCTACATTGACGAAACGATCCCCTTCACCGCCCTCCTCGCCCGCCTGTTCTTTGGCCGCTCTGTCGCGATCACCGTTGCCGACTTCTTCGGGGACATCTATTTCACCGGGGCCAGGGCCTTTCTCGGCCGATTCATCCGCGCCGTCGACCTATCCAGCTGGAAACACCTTCCGCTGATCTTCACCCGCGCCGGCACCACCCGCGCCTATCTCGCTCGGAACGGCATCGATCCTGCCCGTGTCCATCCCGTCTATGACCCCTGCGACTTGACCGTCTACCACCCCCTTCCGGCCGATGAACGCACCGCCGCCCGCCGCTCTTTCGGCTACGAACCCAATGACGTCGTGCTCGTTCACCACGGCATTCTTCATCCCAACAAGGGCAACGACCTCATTCTCCGCGCCCTCGCCGATATGCGCGTACATTATTCACGCCTGCGCTATCTGCTCGTCGGCGACGGCCCCGAAATGGCCCGCCTGCGCCGCCTCGTCCGGGAGTTGCAGTTGGAGGATATCTGCACGCTCACCGGGTGGCTCCCTACCCTGCCCGACGTCTGCCGCGCACTGAACGCGGGCGACATTGGCCTCGTTATGCGCACCGGCGCCGAGTCCGATGATTTCCATATGACCGGCGCCCTCGTCCATGCCATGGCCTGCGGCCTGCCCATCCTTGCCGCCCGACTCGGCGGCGTCTCCGAAGTCGTAGAGGAAGGCCACAACGGCTTGCTGTTTTCCCCGACGGACATGGCGGAGTTCCGGCTTAAGCTGGACCGCTTCGTCCGCGACTCCGAACTGCGCGCGCGCTGCGGCCATGCCGCGGCCGCGGATGCCCGGATCCATTTCGACATCGAACGGGTGACCCAACTCACCGTCCAACCGCTGCTCCGCCTCGCTGGCCTTGCGGAATCCTCCTCCTGAATGGCATTCGTGGCCGCCTGCATGCGGGGCATCCCGCCCGAATCCACCCAAATCCCCGCCGTTTGACAACCCCCGCCTCCCTTGGCATCCTCCCCCTGTGATCCCGCAAGCCGTCATCCTGCTCGGAGGCAAGGGCACCCGCATCGCGGCACAATACCCCGGCCTGCCCAAGTGCCTGGTGCCCGTCGCCGGCCGCCCCTTCCTCGAATGGCAGCTCGACTGGCTCCGCGCCAACGGCCTCGCCCGCGTTCTCCTCGCCGCCGGCCACCTGGCCGACGTCCTGCAAAGGTACGTGGACGCCCGCCCCCCCGACGGACTCTCCCTGACCCTCTCCCGCGAACCCGCCCCCCTCGGCACCGGCGGCGCCCTCAAACACGTCGAACCCCTCCTCGCCTCCGACACCCTCCTCGTCCTCAACGGCGACTCCCTCGCCCCCCACCTCGAGTTTTCC
>CAYODC010000163.1:0-5240 GCA_964402575.1 uncultured Verrucomicrobiota bacterium | reverse complement strand
TCCCCCCTGAACCCTGAACCCTTCATCCTCGAACGCGCCTCCGCCGAAACCGCCGTCCAAATCCCCCACAAGAAAACCGGCCAGAAAATCGCCGAATCACTCCGCGCCAAGGGCCTCTCCGAGGATGCCGCCATCGTCGCCATCTCCACCCTCCCCATCGTCGAACTCCGCGGCGCCATCCCCGTCGGCCATGTCCTCCTCCCCGACACCGACCACTCCACCCGCCTCGGCCTCGACGACCTCCGCCGCGCCACCCGCATCTTCTGCTGGGCCATTCTCGGCAACATGCTCCCCGTCCCCTTCATCCTCCTGCTCCTCGGCCCCGTCTCGACCCTCTGCATGAAAATCCCCCTCGGCAAGAAATTCTTCGACTGGCTCTTCGCCCGCACCCGCCGCAAAACCGCCGACATCGAAAAATACGAAACCCTCGGCCTCACCGTCTTTGTCGCCATCCCCCTGCCCGCCACCGGCGGCTGGCTCCTCGGCATGAGCTTCGCCCACTCCCTCCTCTCCATCTTCCTCGGCGTCCTCATCGCCGGCGTCATCATGACCGCCCTCGCCCTCCTCGGCTGGATCGGCGCCGCCCTCGCCGGCGCCGTCCTCCTCGCCTTCTTCCTCGGCATCCTCGCCAAAGCCCTTAAAAGATAAGCGCCTCCGGAAAGTTTTCCACACCGTGGAAAACTTTTTTCCACACCATGGAAAACTCCCCCGCGAAGGCGGCCGGCCGCACCAGCACCCTTCGAACAATATAAAAAGACGAACCCGTTAGAGTTCGTCTTTATAAAAGGCTTTCTATCCTGACGTACAAAAGTAGAGGTCCGAACTGCCTTAATTAACTTTGTCTTGATTCCAATGAAGACAGTACCTATCATTTTCTTTAGCGGTTCAAACGTCAACCATTAAATTTGATATTGGGAGCGACCATGCAGAAGGATCAAATCGCGTTTTCATTCGATGTCGGACACAGCTCCATTGGATGGGCCGCCTTTGAGATTGCCAATACATCGGATGCCTTCCACACCCTGCTCGGCACAGGCGTAGTCCTGTTCCCCAAAGATTCCTGCATGGCCTCTGCCCGGCGCGGTTTCCGGCGGTCACGCCGCAACATCGCCGCCCGGCGCTCGCGCATTGATCGCCTGAAAAACTATCTGGCCGCTCTCGGCGTTCTTTCGCGGGAACAGCTCGACTCCAACTCCAACAGTTATCCATGGTTGCTGGCTGCTCGCGTGCTGGCCTCCGACGGGAAAAAGGTCCTCACTTGGGAGGAATTGTGGGCGGTTCTCCGCTGGTATGCCCACAACCGCGGCTACGACGGAAACGCCCTGTGGGCTGGCGATGACGCAGATCCAGACGATAATGAGGACACGGAAAAGGTACAAAACGCCAACGCCCTCATGGAAAAGCACAAAACCACCACTATGGCCGAAACCTTCTGCAAGGAACTCGGCCTCGATCCAATGGGCGAGATCAAAGCCTCCCGCGTCTATTTCAAGGGCAATAACGCCGCCTTCCCGCGCGGAGTCGTAACCGATGAAGTCCACCGCATCCTCGCCGCACATGCCGGAAAACTGCCCAAGGTGGATGACGTCTTGTGCGAAATTCTGCTGAAAAATGCCTCGCCCGCCGGTCTTGAATTGCCGGCTCGGTTCAAAGGCGGCTTGCTGTTCGGCCAATACGTGCCGCGTTTCGATAACCGCATCATCCCCGCCTGCCGCATCACCGGCAAAAATACCCCGCTGAAAAAATGCCCCGAGTATCTGCTCTACCGATGGGGCCGTCTCATGAACAACCTGACCGTCTTCGGCGCGGATGGTCAAATCCGCACCCTCCTTCCCGGCGAACGCAAAGCCCTTCACGCCCGAATGGAGGCTGACGGATTTTTCACCAAGCGCACCTTGAATGCCGCGTTGAAAGACGTGACCGGCTGCGCCCCCGCCAATACCGAAAGTTTCTTTTTGACGGAAGAAATGGAAAAGGCCCTCGTCCTGGACCCCTTTAAAAAACTTCTGGCCACCAACAAGGTCTTGCAAGAGATCTGGCCCCATCTCTCCGCCGAAAGTCGAACTAAAACCAAGTCCGCACTGTCTTCTGGAAAGAAAATCCGTCTTCAGAAAATCCTGGACGACATGGCCACCGCCGGCCAGGACACCGCCGCCGTCAAAGCCGCACTGGCCGCCCTGCACAAGAGGGGCAAGAAACGAGACGCCGACCTCGCCACCCATCGCTTCTCCGCCGACTACCCTTCCGGCCGGGCCGCGTACTGCCGGGAAATCCTCGCCCAAACCTTTGCCGAAAGCTTGGAGGGCAAAGACTCCTCGAAGGAAGGTGGCTGCCTCTACGAAACCGAGGAAATCCGCAACCGGCTCTTGAAGGAACCCCTTGAACAACAGACCAACAACCATCTGGTCCGGCACCGGCTCCTGGTTTTTGAGCGCCTCTTGGATCACATGGTGGAGGAATTTGCCGGCGGCGACAAAACACGCGTGGCCTCAACCGTCGTTGAAGTCGTTCGCGAACTGCAGGAATTCTCCGGGCTGAATGCCAAGGAAATCGCCCAGAAACTCAACGAGAAACTGGGCAACTTCCGGTCCGTCGTCAAAAACCTGGAAGAAGCGATTGCACACTCGGAAGAAAAGTTTCCCATCACGGGCAGCTTGATCCGCAAAGCTCGAATCCTGGAAGATCAGGGCTTCGTCTGCCCATATACTGGCGCGCAACTGGGCTATCCCGATCTGCTGGCTGACCGGCTGGAAATCGAACACATCATCCCCCGCTCCCTCCGGCCTTCCGACGCCTTGTCTTCCTGCGTCATGACCTTCCGGTCCATCAACGACATGAAGGGTCAACGCACCGCCATGCAATTCATCTGCGACTGCGAAAAGCAGGGGCGCGAGGTTCCCGGACACGAAAACCTCCAAATCACCACGAAAAAGGCCTACGAAGCTTTCGTTGACAAGCACAAGAAACAATACCGGTTTGGCACCGATGATCGCCGCCGCTGCGAACGCCGCGCAGAACTGATGCTGATGGACCGCTATGACCAGCGAAACGCCGACTTCACCGAGCGCGACCTGACCCAAACCTCCCACCTCAACAAAATGGCCATCCGCCTTGTCAAACAACGCATCGGCATTGACGCCAACCACCTCCCCGGCAGCGTTACGGCCTTCATCCGGCAAAAAATCCATATCGACGAATGCCTGTTCAATGCCGTTCCTCGTATGCAAAGAGCCGCCAAGGGCGAAACCAAACCTCCTAAGCGAAAGAAAAATGCGGAGGCCCCCCTCGCTGAACCCGCCCGTGACGACATGCTCCCCCGCAAGCTCACCAAGGCCGACATCCGCGAACTGACCCACCTGCATCACGCCATGGATGCCGTCACTCAAGGGCTTGCCCTCCTCCTCTTCGCCCCCGAAGATTGGCCCCTGCTGGTCAAACGAAACCTTCCGGATGGAGAAAAACGCAAGCTCAAAGCTCGTTATCCCTTCCTGCTTTTCTCCGGCGATAACAACATCGCCATCCAGGACCTTCCCGAGGCCACCCTCCAGACAATCTCCGAACGACTCGCCGAATGCCGGGTTGTTCGGCATATCCCCGCCAAAATGCACGGGATCGTCGTGGACCAGACCACATGGGGAATCGTCGCGGCAGACAAAATCACCCAGCTCCGCCAAAAAACCACGGAAAAGAATGCCCGTTTTGACGAGAACGGAAAACGTTTCGTCAAGACCACCGAGGAAAAACGCTCCCTCCTTTTGGGCGGACCCGACGCCCCAGACGGGAAGCTCGCCAAAATCAAGGGCGCAATCTTGATTACCGAAAACTGGGGCTGTGCCCTTGACCCCACCCCCACCGTCATCCCCCATTTCAAGGTCTATCCCCACTTGCGCGACCTGCGCGAGAAAAACGGAGGCCGCCCTGTTCGCATCCTAAGAAAAGGATCCCTGATTCAGGTCAAGGACGGGATTTATCAAGGCATTTGGTCCGTGGCTTCCATTAAGGATAATGCCAACTGCATCTGTCTGGATGTCAATGCCACGGACAAAGTAAAAATCGAGAATGGAACCACCGATACCAAAATTAATGTTCGTTTGGATTCTCTTTTGAAATCTGGCCTGAAGATTCTGAAACCGAAGCTGACCGGCGCATGTCCTACCATATCGTCACCATAGAAAGCACCAAAGCCGTACTGAATTGCGTCGACGGGCAACTGGTCTGCACGACGACGGAAGGGCGGCGGCAACTGCCCTTGGACGACATCGCCGCCATCGTGGTCTGTTGCTTTTCCGCCAAAATCGAAATGCTGTTGCTGACCGAAGCCGCCGAACGCGGCATTGGCGTGGTCCTCTGCAAGACCTTCAAGCCTGCGTGCATCATGCTCCCCGCCCTGCGCAACACCGATACCGCCTTGACCCGCGTGTGGGAACGTGTACCCCCCGATTTTCTCGCCGCCGCATGGCAAAAGACCATCGATGCCAAGTGCCTCAATCAAGAATGCCTGGCCCGGGCATGGTGCCCGGAAAGCCCCGCCATCGCGAACATTCAAGAATGGACCCGTGAATCCCGACCGGATAAGGAATCCACCGTCAGCCGCCTCTATTGGGGCGTGTTCCGCGAACACTTGGGCGATGTGGACTTCCTTCGTCTCCGCCACGAAGGCGTTTCCAACTGCGCTTTGGACTATGGCTATGCCGTCCTGCTTGCCCGTGTCCTCCAAACCTGCTTCGCCTGCGGCCTCGACCCCACCTTTGGCATCGGCCATGCCACCGTCGAACGCTCCACCCCCCTCGCGTATGACCTGATGGAACCCTTCCGTCCCCTTGTGGATGCTCGCGTCATGAGTTGGCTGAAAAACACACGCCCCCTCCCCATGGAACTCGACTCGACCTTTAAACACCAACTCGTTCCCTTTCTTCAAGATAGCATCACCTACAAGGCCCGGCCCCGCCAGGTCCAAACCGTCATCGAACTCGCCATCCGATCTTTCCGCAAGTGCCTGTTGGAAATGAACTTGGAATCCTACGCGCCATGGACGGCTACCAATTCAAAATGGGCTGGCTGCTAGTAGTCTTCGATCTGCCTGTCTTGTCGCGCGAACAACGTCAGCGCGCCACCGCCTTCCGTAAGTACCTGCTGGACGAAGGGTTCGTAATGGTCCAATGGTCCGTCTATACCCGCGCCCTCGTTAGAGCATTTTAAATAATCCCATAGCCGCATGAGGCAAACCAGCCGGCGGCATC
>CAYODC010000162.1:3693-5307 GCA_964402575.1 uncultured Verrucomicrobiota bacterium | reverse complement strand
CCTGGCGCGCCGAACCCCGCCCCCCTTACGCCGTCTGGATTTCCGAAATCATGCTCCAGCAGACGCGCGTCGACACCGTCATCCCCTACTTCCAGCGCTTCCTCGCCCGCTTCCCCGATCCCGCCGCCCTCGCCGCCGCCCCCCTGCGCGACGTCCTCAAGCGCTGGGAAGGCCTCGGCTATTACTCGCGCGCCCGCCACCTCTACCAGGCCGCCCAAATCCTCGTCCGCGACTTCGGCGGTCAGCTCCCCTCCGACCCCGCGCATCTCGCGGCGCTTCCGGGCCTCGGCCCCTATGCCACCGCCGCCATCGCCTCCTTCGCGTTCGGCCATCCCCTCGCCGTCCTCGACGGCAACGTCATCCGCGTCTTCTCCCGCCTGCTGGCCCTCCCCGACGACGTCACCCGCCCCGCCACCCGCAAAAAACTCCAGCTCCTCGCCGACGCCCTCCTCCCGAAAGACCGCCCCGCCGCGGCCAACGAGGCCTGGATGGAACTCGGCGCGCTCGTCTGCACCCCCCGCACCCCTCGCTGCCGCGAATGCCCCCTCCGCGCCGCCTGTCGCGCCGCCCGACTCCCCCATCCCGAATCCTACCCCCGGAAGAAAAAGAAAATGAAAGTCCCCCACAAAGTCGTCGGCGCCGCCGTCATCCTCAACGCGAAAAACCAGATCCTCATCGCCCAGCGCAATCCTGAAAATGGCATGCTCGCCGGCCTGTGGGAATTCCCCGGCGGCAAGATCACCGACGGCGAAACCATGCCCCAGTGCATCGCCCGCGAACTAAAAGAGGAAATGGGCATCGACATCGAGGTCGGCCCCCATCTCGTGACCGTCCACCACGCCTACAGCCATTTCACCATCGAGCTCCACGCCCATTTCGCCCGCATCCACACCGGCCGCCCCCGCCACATCGAATGCGCCGGACACGCCTGGTCCACCCCCGACCGGTTCGATGACTTCCCCTTCTCCAAGGCCGACCTCGAAATCATCCGCGCCCTCCGCTCCCTCCCCCGCCCCCCCCGCTACCGCGACTACTTCGGCTGACCCTGGCGCACAAGCTCGCAAGCGTCGGAGGGCTATTCCGTTCCTTGCCCCTGGTTGAGAATCCAAAAAATTCCGGCTGTTGGGTTCGGCGTTTGCGTTCCTTTCACGTCCCTTTCGCCTTTTGCGTTGAAGGGTTCGGATGATTTTGATGCGTTTACCCTCCCTTTTTTCTCGCCTCCCCGCCCCTCCCGTTTCATGATGGGTTTTGGCGAAATTACGCCGGGAGGTCGGAGATGAAAATCGTCGCCATCATGGCCAGCTATCGCAAGGGACACACCATCGACCAGCTCGTGGACCGCGCCATCGCCGGCGCCCTCCAGGCCGCCCCCGGCGCCACCGCTGAAAAAATCACCCTCGTCGACCAGCACATCGAATACTGCCGCAACTGCATGGCCTGCCGCGACGACGACCCCGCCAAGCCCCTCGCCCGCTGCGTCATCCAGGACGATATGCAGGCCATCTATCCCGCCCTCGACGCCGCCGACGCCTTCATCATCGGCACCCCCATCAACATGGGCCACGAAACCGCCATCCTCAAAACCTTCATCGAACGCTGCTGCTATGTCTTCGC
>CAYODC010000162.1:0-3683 GCA_964402575.1 uncultured Verrucomicrobiota bacterium | reverse complement strand
AAGGCGTCCCCACCCCCCGCAGCCACCACCGCAAAAAAGCCGTTGCCATCCTCAGCACCGGCGTCGTGCCCCCCTGGCTGCGCCTCCTCTGCGACGACGCCACTCCCCTCATCCGCGATTTCTGCAAAACCATGCTCAACGCCAAGCTCGTCGACAGCCTCTACGCCGGCGCCATCCAGAAGCGTTCCGTCGCCTACTACGCCAAGGCCGCCACCAACCTCGGCCGGGAACTCGTAACATGATCCCCGCCGACCTCTCCTCCGGTCGCCTCTACGGCGACTTGGCCTGGCTGATGCCCTTCATCACCCCGCCCGATGAGTATGCCGCCGAAGCCGCCCATTGGCGCACCGTTCTCCGCGACCACCTCGGCCCCGGCCGCCACTCCCTCCTCGAACTGGGCGCCGGCTCCGGCCATAACCTGTCCCATCTGGCCCGCGATTTCGACGCCACCGCCAGCGACCTCTCCGCATCCATGCTCGAGCAATGCCGCCGCCTCAACCCCGGCGTCCCGACCCTGGTCGGCGACATGCGCCACCTCCGGCTCGGTCGCACCTTCGACGCCATCCTCATCCATGACGCCATCAGCCACATGCTCACCGAAGCCGACCTCCTCGCCGCCTTCCGCACCGCGGCCACGGCCGCCGCCCACCTCGCCCCCGGCGGAATCCTCATCACTTCCCCCGACCGCTACCGCGAAACCTTCACCTCCCCCGAATCCGGAACCTCCAGCCATTCCGACGGCACCCGCACCGTCACCTACTTCGAGTATGCCCGCGACCCCGACCCCGCCGGCACCACCCTCGACGTCTTCTTGACCTATTGGATCGAAGACGCCAACGGCCTGCACATCGAACACGACCGCCTCCAGGTGGGCATCTTCCCCCGCGCCACCTGGCGCCGCCTCCTCGAAAAAGCTGGATTCAACGCCCAACTCCGCTCCTTCCCCCTCGCCGCCCTGCCCCGCCCCTACGAACTCTGGGTCGGCACCCGGCGCCAGGAATCTCCCCCCGCTTGAACCCCGGATCTCGTCCATGAACGCTCCCTTCGATGCTGTCGTCGTCGGCAATGCCGGAATCGACACCAACGTCTACGGCAGCGGCGTCGATTTCTCCATCGAGTCCCACTTCACCGAGAACATCGACTGCCTCGGCCAGGCCGGCGGCTATGCCTCCCGCGGTTACGCCCGCCTCGGCCGAAAAACCGCCTTCATCGGCCACCTCGGCGACGACTTCGCCGGACGCTTCATCCTCGGCGAATTCGCCCGCGACGGCATCGACACCTCCGCCGTCTTCCCCGATCCCGCCGGCACCAGCCGCAGCATCAATTTCATGTTCCCCGACGGCCGGCGCAAAAACTTCTACGACGGCAAAAGCCACATGACCCTCCGGCCCGACCTCGACCGGTGCCGCTCCGTCCTCGCCGGCGCCACCCTCGCCCACTTCAACATCCCCAACTGGGCCCGCCACCTCCTCCCCATCGCCCGGCAACTCGGCGTCGCCATCGCCTGCGACATCCAGGATGTCGTCTCCCCCGAGGACCCCTACCGCCAGGACTTCATCCACGCCGCCGACTTCCTGTTCTTTTCCTCCACCAACCACCCCGATCCTTCCCCCCTCATCCGCCACTTCCTCCGCGCCCAACCCCGGCAGATCATCGTCGCCGGCATGGGCGCCCGCGGCTGCGCCCTCGGATCCTCCGCCGGCATCGAGTTCTTCCCGCCCGTCCCCATGGACCGCCCCGTCGTCGATACCAACGGCGCCGGCGACAGCCTCGCCGTCGGCTTCCTCTCCAGCTACGTTTTCGAAAAACGCAGCCTCCCCGACTCTATCCGCCGCGGACAAATCGCCGCCCGCTTCGCCTGCTCCCTGAAGGCCACCTCCTCCGCCCTCATCACCCTCGCCCAAATCGACCACTACGCGAATCCGTAAACGCCCCCCAGAAGTCGAGGTCACTTTTCGGCATCGGCCCTGAGCGATCCCCGTTTCGGTATGGCCAAACCACGCCGCTTGCCCTATCTTCCTGTTCCCCATGCTGCCCATCCACGCCATCCGCCACGACCTCGCCGCCGCCCTCGCGCGCTCGCGCCGCATCATCCTCACCGCCCCCACTGGCTCCGGCAAATCCACCCAGATCCCCTCCATGCTCCTCGACATGGGCGCCCTCGGCTCCGGCAAGGCCGTCGTTCTGCAGCCCCGCCGCCTCGCCACCCGCCTCCTTGCCAAGCGCGTCGCCGAAGAACGCCGCACCCCCCTCGGCTCCGAAGTCGGCTACCAGATCCGCTTCGAATCCGTCTGCGGCCCCGCCACCCGCATCCAGTTCGAAACCGAAGGCATCCTCCTCCGCCAAATGCTTTCCCAGCCCGACCTCCCGGGCGTCTCCGCCATCCTCTTCGACGAATTCCACGAACGCCACGTCTATGGCGATGTCACCCTCGCCCGCGCCCTCCAGCTCCAGCAGACCACCCGCCCCGACCTGCTGCTCGTCGTCATGTCCGCCACGCTCGATACCCGCCTCCTCCAGCCGTATCTCGAGCCCTGCATCCGCCTCCACTCCGAAGGCCGCACCTTTCCCGTCGAGATCGAAAACATTGAAAAACCCCTCCATCCCGACCGCGATACGCCCTGGGACGCCGCCGCGGCCGCCTACGGGCGCGCCGCGCGGCAGGGCGACGCCCCCGGCGACGCGCTCATCTTCATGCCCGGCGCCTACGAAATCCAGCGCACCCTCGACGCCCTGCGCAACACCCCCGCCGCCAAGGGCGCCCTGCTCCTGCCCCTGCACGGCGAACTGCCGCCCGCCGATCAGGACGCCGCCGTCGCCCGCCACGACCGGCGCAAAATCGTCGTCGCCACCAACGTCGCCGAAACCTCCCTCACCATCGACGGCATCCGCCTCGTCATCGATGCCGGCCTCGCTCGCGTCGCCCGCTTCGACCCCTGGCGCGGCATCAATACCCTCCTCATCGAAAACATCTCCCGCGCCTCCGCCGACCAGCGCGCCGGACGCGCCGGCCGCACCGCCCCCGGCCACGCTCTCCGCCTCTGGACCGAAGCCGAACACGCCGGACGCGCCCCCCACGACCTGCCCGAAATCAAGCGCGTCGATCCGTCGGAAATCCTGTTGACCCTGAAAGCCCTCGGCGTCGCCGACGTTGCCGCATTCCCCTGGCTCGAGCCCCCCGAACCCCGCGCCCTCGAACGCGCCCTCACCCTCTTGCGCGACCTCGGGGCGCTCGACGCCGATGGCGCCCCCACCCCCCTCGGCCGGCGCATGCTCTCCTTCCCCCTCCACCCCCGCTACGCCCGCATGCTCCTCGCCGCCGCCGAACGCGGCGCCGTCCGCCCCATCGCCCTCATCGCCGCCATCGCCCAGGGCCGACCCCTCCTCGTCCGCAACGCCGGCAAGGCCGCCGCCGATCTCCGCCGCGACACCCTCGGCGACTCCGGCGGCTCCGACCTCCTCCTTCTCATGCGCGCCTGGTCCTACGCCCGCCAGCACCGCTTCGACCTCGACCCCTGCCGCCGCCTCGGCATCCACGCCGGCGCCGCCCGCCAGGTCGGCCCCCTCTGGGACCATTTCCTGCACATCGCCGAATCGCAGAAACTCCCCGTCGAATCCGCCCCGCCCGAGGACGCCGACATCGCCAAATGCGTGCTCGCCGGATTCTCCGACCAGGTCGCCCG
>CAYODC010000161.1:2694-5400 GCA_964402575.1 uncultured Verrucomicrobiota bacterium | reverse complement strand
CGGTGCGGTCCGCGTGAGGCGTCCGGAGCATGAGGGCTTCATCGAGGTTCCGCTGTCGCATCGCTACGCCGACCAGAACCGCGGCCTGGGCGCGGCGGACATGGCCTACGCACTGCGGTCCGGCCGGCCGCTGCGTGCCAGCGGCGCCATGGGCTACCATTTCGGCACCTGGGGCGCCCGGGGAACCCGGCTGGGCTACAGCTTTCACATCCACGGAACCCGCTGCATGCTCGAATACAGCCTGGCGGAAGGCAAGCTGACAGCGCACACCCACGTGGTCGACGGCCAAACCAATCCGGATCCTGCGACCCGGACTGTCGTTCTTCTCGAAGACGACGACCGTTCCAAGAAGACCCAGCACGAAACGCGCCATTTCCTCGACTGCATCCGGACGGGCTCGCGGCCGCTGACCGACGGTCCTTCCAGCCTGCAGGGACTAAGGCTGATCTGGCGTCTCTACGACGCGGAGCCGCAGAACGCGATCGCCGATCTGAGCGGCCTCGGCCTGGACGAAGACTGGCGCCAGGGGCGCGCCGCCTCCGGCCAAATCAGCCGGCCCTGATCCCCTTCAACCAGGGTCTTGCACATGCCAGGCGAGCTGATCGCCGTGGCGCTGACAATAGCTCCGGCCGTCCGGGCCCATGCAGGCCATTACAGGATGCGGGTTCATAGGCTTAACAGCAATCAACGCGCAGCAACCGCAAAAGGAGGTTCTCATGCTTGGCGATTTGACCGATTACCTGATGGAACTTGAGATCATCGACACCCACGAACACCTGGCGCCGTTCGAAAAAGACCGGCCGCGCGGGGATGTCCTGTCCGACTTTCTGGCCCATTATTTCAAGGTGGACCTGATCAGCGCCGGCTTGTCCGCCGAAGACTATACGCGCGTCATGGGGCCGGACCTGGCCATCGGCGAAAAATGGCGGCTCGTGGAACCGTTCTGGCAGGTCTGCCGTTTTACCGGGTACGGGCAGGCCCTGGCGATCGCAGCACGCGATATCTACGGGATCGAAACCATCGGCGGCGAGACCATCGAAGCGCTCAACGACGCCTTTTTGCAAGGGTTTTGCGAAAACCATTACCGCAAGGTGCTCAAGGAGATGTCACATATTCGTGTGTCGGTTCTGGACAACGGAGGCCTTGTCGCGCACGACCCGGACTATTTCATCCTCGCCAACCGGATCGACGCACTGGTGTATCCGCAATCGATCGCGCAGATTGAGACGCTTGAGCAGCAGACCGGCGTCACGATCGCCAGCTATCGCGATTACCTGGAAGCCTGCGCCGTCCGACTGACCCAATTTGCAGCCAACAGCCCGGTCCTGAAATGCGGCCTGGCTTACGTTCGCTCGCTCGATTTCGCCCGAGCCAGCCGGGCGGAGGCTGCAGCCGCCTTCCAGGCGCTGCGTGTTTCGGGAAAGCGTCCCGGACCGGCCCTGTCCAATGACCTGTTCCGGCAGATCGTCGGGCTGGCCCAGGAAAAGGACATGGTGCTGCAGATCCACACCGGGCTTCAGGAAGGCAACGGCAACCGCCTGATGAACAGCCATCCCCTGCACTTGAATGAAATCCTGCTCGATTTCCCGCGGATGCGTTTCGACCTGTTTCACATCGGCTATCCTTACCAGGCCGAGTTGGGCGTGCTGTGCAAGATGTTTCCCCATGTCTCGATCGACATGTGCTGGGCGCACATCATCTCGCCGGTCGCCTGCCGCCAGATCCTGGCCGAATGGCTGGAATTCATCCCTTATACGAAGATCTGCGGCTTCGGCGGCGACTACCGCGTCCTGGACGGCGTATACGGGCACCAGCTGATGGCCAGGCGCAACATCGCCCAGGTGCTCGAGGATAAAGTCCGCGCCGGCCTGTTCGGCATCGCCACGGCCCGCGAGATCGGCAAAGCGATCCTGCACGATAATCCGGCACGGATTTTCGGCATCGCCTGACTGGCTCAATCGTCCTGGTCGATCACCAGGATGTCGTGAATGCCGACCTGGTCCAAACACAGCCTCAGCCTGCCGTCCGAATACGTCCAGTTAACCGGCTCTGCGGCGGGCATCAGCCGGACCTGCCGGGGTTTTGCGGTCATCGGGATGTCCAGCGAGACGGGACCTGCCGGCGGAACATGCTCCACCAGGGGGCTGCGGGGCGATTGCGGATGATCGCTGCCCAAGTTGACCAGGTGGACCAGCAGCTGGCCGTGCCGCGCGCGCAGCGCGATGGGAACGCGGGCCGGCCCGCGGGCCCTGGCCAGTCCGGGGATGTCGAGGCGGTCCAGCAGCTGACCTATCAGGGCGCGGACTGCCGGGTAATGCGCTCTGGCGTGGGTCGCGAAAAGTGGGCCGAAAATGCCGGCTGCCATGCCCTTTCCGACCGGACGGCAGGTGATGGCACAGCCGCCTGACGGGCGTCCGGCGCTGCCGGTGTCCCGGGTCAGCAGCAGAGGAGCGATAACCTCGGTCTTTTCGTCGACCGGCCGGACCTGCCGATAGCGCCCCATGGCACAGACCGATCCCGGTCCGACCGGGATGTGCAGCGGCATCTCCAAAAAACCCGGCTCGCGTTCGGCTGTGCCCAGCAAGCGGTCAAAGCGCCGGGTTTGCTCCGCGCCGCTGACCAGCAGCACACCGCCCGATCGGACATAGCGTTCCAGTTCATCCAGCAGCGCGTCACTCAGGTTATCCTGTTCCGCAACGACACAAA
>CAYODC010000161.1:0-2684 GCA_964402575.1 uncultured Verrucomicrobiota bacterium | reverse complement strand
TAACGGTCGATCTCGCGCACCAGGTCGGCATCGTTTCGGATGTCCGTGGATACGCCGTTTTCCAACAGGGCGTGCAGTGCGCCTTCAAGCGCGTCGGATGCGTCGCCCAGGTTGAACAGCGGATCGTTGTGCGCGTAGTAGTGCGCCGGGGCGTGCAAAATGACGGCCTGGGGTACGGTTTGGGTCCCCTGGCAGAATATCTGGCGGGCCCGGCAGAAGGCGGCAACCTGGCTTAACTCGTCCATGTGCCACCCGACCAGCGTCCCGTCGCGGTTGGGCGTGTCGTAAACCATGAACGCGCCGCCGCATGACATCACGACCGCGGCTTCCTGGCAGAGGGCGTCTGCCGACTTGAAGACCCAGTCCTGCATCGGGCCGTGGCTGGAAAAGCCCCATGCCATCAGGTCCCAGCCCAGCTGCCGGCCGGCCATGAAGCGCGCTTCGACCCCGGCCCTGGCCGCGCTCCAGATCCAGCTGAAGTCGCCGCTGATGTAGTCGACCGTCGCGTTGATCCGGTCCGGCTGGCGCACGGTGTACATCCAGTTGCTGCACACGGTGCAACCGGGCTTATGCCGGTGGACAGCGTCGGTGTAGCGGCACACATGCGCGACGAAATTGGCGCGGCTGTATGCGAGCCACGCGTCCCAGAGCGGCTGCCCGGGCTGGTCTGGCACCGGCCCAAGGGCAAACCCGGCCTGGCAGTCCGGGCAGTAGCAGGGCTGCGACGCCCAGTTCTCGCCGTCGACCCAAAACCCGTCCACGTCATACATGTCGACGATCTCAAGCAGCTGGGGGATCATGTACTCGTCCGTATAGGGCGACAGCGGGCAGACCATCTTCGGGCTGCGATCGCCGCCCGGCCGGTCAACCCGACCCCATGCCGGATGGTCTTTCAGCGCGGCCGCGTCCCAGATGCCGGAAAAGTGCACGACCAGCGGGATGCCCATCTCCCGCGTGACGTCGCGCCAGATGCGCAATTGGTCCTTGACGATCCCCGGCGACGGCACGCCGACCCGGGTCGGGTAGCTGGCATAACCGGGATGCCCCTTGCCGTCACACTGCACAAAATCCGGCCGGATCTTGGCCAGCTGGCTCTGCAGGTGTTCTTCTGTCAAGGCCCGCCCCAGCTCGGTATCCTTCTCGGTGGCGTGCAAATCAAAATGCAAGCCGAAAAAAACGTCGTCGTGCCAGTTTTTCTGTCGCATCGCGATCTCCTTTGGGGCTAACCCCTCAGTCTTTTTGATCGAGGAAGACGTATTTGACCGCCTCCAGGTAGCCGTAGCCATAGAGGTCGTCGGGCTGCAGGTAACTCGTTTCGGTCCATTCGTTCCAGCTGTTCAGCGTCAGCAGCGGGGCCTGGCCGGGATGCGCGTCCAGGTACGCCCTGGCCATCTTTAGCCCCCCGCGGATGTTCTCGGGCGTGTTGTTCCTGACGATGCCCGGCCGGAACGCGGTGAAGCGCGGGTTGTTGTCCCAGCCCAGGGAAATATGGGGGAAATAAGGCATTGGGTAGGTCTGGTCGATCCGCTCCCATTCCTGCTTGACATCTTTTAGGATCTCCAGGTAGTCCCGGTCGATGTTGGTGAAATGGACAAACTGGTAGTGGCTGAGCGAATCGAAGGCCAGGTATTCGGCCAGCTCGCGGCTGGCCTTGCGTCCGGTCCCGTCGACACCGCTCAGGTTGACCACATACTCGCTCCACAAGGTCATCTGCAGGTGCAGATCTGGAAAGCCGGCCGCACGCGCTTTGCCCCTGAACCGGTCCAGGCCGGCCTTCGTCCGCTCCAGGCCGCCCAGGCCGCGGATCAGGTTCTCCAGGTCGTAGATCATGAAGACGGGTTTTCCGTCGATCCGGTAATACATGTCCAGTCCGAAATAACGCTCGATCAGGCGGTCGCAGACGCGATCGAACTCCCGCTCATCGACGGCGCCGTCCCAGATCAGGTTGCCTGAATCTCCGGAATTTCGGATGTCCCAGGTGTTGTTGACGCTGTGGTTGGCCCACATCAGGTAGAACTTGACCCGGTCGTTGTTGCGCGCCTTGAGGTAGCCGTTGTTCAGGCACTGCTCCAGGAAGGGGCGCCGGTCATACCAGTACCAGTCGTAGATCAGGACGTTGACACCGTGGTCGGCGGCTGCGTTCAGCTCCATTTCCATGACATAGGGGTCCGCCTCGTTGACATAGCCCCAGAGCGGCTTGCGCGGCCAGTCGTGATCCGGCCGTTTCCTGACCGCGTTCTTGACCGACTGCCATTCGCCGATGCCCTCAGGCCAGAATGTCCTCGTCCTCGGCTCGTCGCCCGTGTAGGCCGGCCAGACATAGGCGGCCACATCGTATTTTTTAGCCATGATTCTCCTCCGTCGCACACCAGCGGGCGATCCTGGCGATCAGGTGAAGCGGCACCGTCTCGCCGATCGGGATCTGCCACGCGCCTTTGCTGGTCTTGTAGCTGGCCAGTTCGTCAGCAAAATGGGCGATGGCCTGGTCGCCCGGATAGATGCCGATATGGTTCTTGAACGCCGCGAAGTGGACAAGGTTCTCGCCCTGCCCGAGGGCGCGCGGCTGTATCTGCTGGCGCCGGTCATCCGTGGTCGCAAGGGCGAGTACCGCAAGGAGATGGCGGATTTCCTGAAGAAGGGCTTCCAGCGCGTGAAGGTGGACGGCCAGTTCTACGAGATCGCCG
>CAYODC010000160.1:0-5414 GCA_964402575.1 uncultured Verrucomicrobiota bacterium | reverse complement strand
GCATTGCGGGGATGGGGGCGGCGCTGCGGTGGCCGGGGCTGGGGGAGGAGGCGCGGGCGGTGCTGCCGCTGGCGCGGATCATGCTGCCGTACGTGTTTTTCATCTGCATGGCGGCGCTGGCGATGGCGGTGCTGAATTCGTACCGGAAGTTTTCGGTGTCGGCGTTCACGCCGGCGTTGCTGAACATCACGTGGATCCTATCGATCCTGCTGATTGTCCCGGCGATCCGGGGGGGGGCGTCGCGGCAGATCCAGGCGCTGGCGTGGACGGTCTTTGCGGCGGGGGCGGTGCAGTTGGCGTACCAGGTTCCGTCGCTGTGGAGCGTGGGGTGGCGGCCGGGAGTGGATTGGGACTGGCGCGACGAGCGCGTAAAGAAGGTGTTTTTGCTGATGGGGCCGTCGGCGCTGGGGCTGGCGGTGAACCAGGTGAACGTGCTGGTCAACAGCCTGATTGCGATGATGGTGGGGACGTGGGCGCCGTCGGCGCTCTTCTACGCCGAGCGGCTGATCTACCTGCCGCAGGGGATTTTGGCGACGGCGCTGGGGACGGTGCTGCTGCCGGTGCTGTCGGACTTTGCGGTGCAGCGGAAGCATGCGGAGATGCGGGAGGCGATCCATCATGGATTGCGGACGCTGCTGTTTGTGATGACGCCGGCGGCGATCGGGCTGTTCGTGCTGGCGGGGCCGGTGGTGCAGATGCTGTTTGAGCACGGGTCGTTCCAGCCGGAGAGCACGGTGCTGACGGCGCGGGCGCTGTCGTTCTATGCGCCGGGGCTGATGGTGTTCTGCTTGGCGAAGGTGTTCGTGCCGGCGTTCTATGCGTTGCAGGACACGCGCACGCCGGTGAAGATCGGGCTGGTGGGGGTGTCGCTGAACCTGACGCTGAACATCCTGTTTGCGTTGACGCTGCCGGTGTACTGGAAGCATGCGGGGCTGGCGTTTTCGACGGTGATAGCGGAAGGGCTGAACGGCTTGCTGCTGGCGGTGTTTCTGCGGCGGCGGCTGGGGCCGTTCGGGATCCGTGGGATCCTGGGGGGGCTGGGGCGTGCGCTAGGGGCGTCGGCGGCGATGGCGGCGACGGCGCTGTGGGCGGAGCGGGAATTGACGACGTGGTTGTACGTGTATTTGCCGCACAAGGCGGCGCAGTTCATCGGGGTGCCGATGGCGATCGGGCTGGGCATGGGGGTGTATTTCGGGCTGGCGCGCGCGTTCCGTTTTCCGGAGCTCGGGTTTGTGCTGGAGGCGGTGCGGTCGAAGAAGCCGAAGAACGCGGCGGGGGTTCCGCCGTGAAGGTGGTGGTGACGGGGGAGATCGGGAGCGGGAAGAGCACGGTGGTGCGTGCGGTGATGGCGGCGCTGGGGTGGGAGAAGCCGGGGGGATTTTTCACGCACTGGGGGGGAGCGGTGCGAGGGGCGCAGGTGTTGCAGTTGGAAACGTGGGAGGGCCGAACCGTTCCGTTTGCGCGGCGGGTGGCGGAACCGGTGGCGGAAGGGCGTTTGCCCTACCGGCTGGAGACGGCGGGGGTTTCGCTGGCCGTGGGCTGTCTCGGTCCGGGCGCGGAAGGGCGTCCGGTGGTGGTGGACGAACTGGGACTGATGGAGCTGGACTGCGAGGAATTCATGTTGGCGGTGAAGCAGCGGTTGGCGGGGCCGGGGGCAGTCATGGCGGTGATTCAGCAGCGCGCGCTGGAGGCGTGGCGATTGCGATTGGGGGAGGTCTGGATCGACCGGGTGATGCGGGTTGAGCCGGGCACGCGCGACGCGTTGTCCGCGGCGATTGCCGGACTGTTTCGGGCATGATGGGCAGAAAACGGGGGGGAGGGGAATGACCCGTTTTGGGATTTTGTCCAGACCCGGTATCCCGCAAAAAGATTCACCAGTGATGCGCAAAATACGAACGAATGGTGACAAAAACCGTTTAGCTTAGCATGCGAGGTGAAGTCAGATTCGGGTGCTGGGGGCATACGCCTGCCGGAGGTTATCGACGCCATCCAACTTCACCCGGCGGGTGGGTTGAGTGGGGTGGTTTCGCCTGATTTATAAAAAAAACAGGAGGGCAAGTCGTGAGCATATTCCGCAAGTCTGGAAGGTTTGGGGCAGCTCTGGTTGGGGTGTATCCAGCGGCGGTGGGTTCGGCGGCGTTCGCGCAGGATGCGTACGAGCCGGACAACACGGCGCGGACGGCCAAGCCGATTGCTTCGGGGGTGGCGCAGAACCGCACCATTCATCAGGCGGGCGATGCGGACCTGGCGAAGTTCACGGTGGATGGGGATGGGGCGCACAACGTGCAGGTGACGGCATCGGATGGCACGCAACTGTGGCTGATCCGGGGGGGGGACGGGCGAGATCACTATGAGCGGGACAACGTCCGGGTGTCGGCCAAGATTGTGCGCAATGGCCGGACGCAGCGGCGCAACATCCCAGCGGCGGGGGACACACAGATGGGACTCTACGACCGTGCGGGCACCCGCTTGCGTTTTGACGACGATCGCGGGCCGGGGCGGTTTTCGCGGATCACGGTTCCCTCGATTTCGCCGGGAACCAATTATCTCCGCATCCAGGAGAAGGAAAATAACAGGGCGATTCCCCTGTACTCGTTGAAGATCCGGTGGACCGCGCGTTGAGCCGCGCGTCCGCGTCTGCTTGGCCGAAGCACAAGCCGCGGCGTTGGTGGGGGGATCCGGAGCGGATTCTCCTGACGGGTATTCCGGCTGGCACGCGGGATGGACGGATCGGAGCGAAATGTCGTATAAGGACGCCGGAGGACAGAGGATCCGGTCCCATGCCCGGCGGCGGGGCCGGGATGGCGAACCGCTGTCGGCAACAAGGGAGCATGACATGAGGAACAACCCGGGGTCTTGGCTGAACCTTTTTCGCTGGATGGTGGCCGGCGGGATGATTTGTGGATTGTCCGGGGCGGTCCTTTCCTGCGGGAAGGCCGAACCGGCCGGGGAACCGGCGGCGCCGGTTGCATCCGGGAGTGAAAAACCGAAAGAGTCCGCGCCGAGCCAGGCCGTGGAAAGAGCCCCGGAACCGGATGAGGGGGAGGCGCTGGAACCGGAGGAGCTCGAGTGGGTGGAGGACGAGGCCTGGGAAGAGGAATCCGATGAGGGGGAGGCCGAGGACGAATGGGCGGAGGACGAGGCGCTAGAGGGGGAGTTCGCCGAAGACGTGGTTTTCGACGAGGAGGTGGAGGAACTTGCCCCGACCACCCCGATGGAGGCGAAGGATTTCATGGACGCGGTGAAGGCGGCGGTGTCGGGCGGAATGGATCCGGTGGAGGTCCAGGACATATTGGCGCGGGTGCCGCAGGATCCGGCCTTGCTGGATTCCCTGAAGGGCGTGCTGGACGATCCGTATGCGGGCTCGGACATGAAGCGCTATGCGGCGTCGGCGCTGGTGTATGCGGGCACGACCGACTCGGTGCAGTTCGTGCTCGACGAACTGCTGCGGGCGGCGGGGGCTGGAGACGACGACCGGACCGACCAAATGGTGGCGGCGCTGGAGTCGTCGACGACGCCGGAGGGGATCGCGGTGTTGTTCGATTTCGTGCTGGGCCGCGGGGCGTATGCGCAGGTGGGGGGCAACATGCAGCCCGAGGCGCTGTCGGCCGCGCGCCGCGCCCTGCTGGATGCCGCGGATCGGGATGCGGTCGGC
Source organism: uncultured Verrucomicrobiota bacterium (assembly GCA_964402575.1). Classification (GTDB taxonomy): domain Bacteria; phylum Verrucomicrobiota; class Kiritimatiellia; order CAIQIC01; family Lenti-01; genus Lenti-01. The sequence continues at coordinate 1,759 of CAYODC010000160.1, read as the reverse complement.
GACCTGGCCGTGGATCTCTACCTGGAGGCGAAGGAGACGGGCAACGAGGCCGGACTCCAGGAATTGTTCGACGGCGTGGCCCATCCCTACATGCTGGCGCGGTTGGCGGCCAGCGCCTACGAGGAAGGGCAGCCGCAGGATGCCGACCGGTTTGTCCGCCGCCTGCTGGAGTCCGACGAGCAGCATGTGGTGCATGCCGTGGTTCAACTGGCCGGGGATCCGGACGTGCCGGTCGAGGATACCGCGGCGCTGTTGTATGAATGGAGCCGTGCGCATCCCGAGGACGCAATGCCGGGCTTGTTCATGGAGTATCTTTCGGATTCGACGCAATCGCCGGAACAGCGCGGGCTGGCCGCGTTCGGGCTGGCGGGGACCGCGGATGCGGAGGATGCGCGCCAGGCATTGGAAAAGGTGCTGGCCGAGGAGGAGGATCCCGAAGTGCGGAGGGACATCGAGGCCGCCCTGCAACTGCTGGGCCAGGAGCCGAAATAGCCGGTTGCGGGCGCGAGCGGCGCGGCATTCCTCGGGATGCCTGGGGCGGAAATCCGCGGAAATCCGTGCTTGCGGACGGCGGGGGGGCGGCGTAGCATCGCCCCCCAGTTTGTCCGGGAAAGCGTAGGACATTGCGACGGACGGACCGCATGCATCGGGGAGGAACCCACGGATCGGGGCGGGGGATGGTTCCGGATTGCGGCCGCGGCAGAAGTCGTCCCGGGACAACATGACGAAGAAGGATGGAAGTTCGAATGGGCTTCATGGATACGATCAAGTCGCTCTTTGCCCCGGCCGGGGGAGCTGCCCGGCGGGGATCCCGCGTATACGTGGTGGATGGAGCGCGATTGGTGGATGAGAAGACGGGCCGGCGGCTGACCCCCCGCGAGCAGGTGCAGATGCTCAACGCGCTGGCGCGGGTCGCCAAGCAGGAAAGCCTGGAGATCCAGGTGCTGTTTGAAAGCGACCGGCCTCTGCGCGAAGTGGACGAGGGTGGGGAGTTCAACGGCTTGAAGGTGTTTTACGCTCCCGATACCGAGCAGCTGGTGGCGAAGGCGCTGAAGCTGTGCCGGAGCGGCGACGTACTGGTCAGCTCGGGCGTGACCATGGAGAGCCGGGCCACCGAGGCAGGGATCACGGTCCTCAGCAGCAGCACGTTCCGGAAGGCGTTTTTGCAAAGCGGCAACGGCAATGGCGGCGGGGACCGCGGGGACCGGGGCGACCGCGGTGACCGCGGCAGCGAAGAGCGCCGCGGCGGGCGGGATCGGCGGGGCGGACGCGATCGCCGCCGCGACCGGGGCGACCGCGGGGGCAACCGGCCTCCGCGCGAGGAGCGGCCGGGGCAGGCCGGCGAAGCGTCGGCGGCGGATGCGCCTGACGGGGGCGGCGGGGAAGAATCCGCGGCGCCGAAGGAAGACAACAGCGCGGTGCGCAACCTGATCGACCTGGTGGAATAGCACCGGGGATCGGCGGAGAGGCCGGGGCGAAAGCCCCGGCCTTTCTCATTTCTCGACGGGGACGACGATGCCGCGCAGCAGGACGCGCTGGCAGGCGAGGAAGACGGCGAGGGTCGGCAGCGCGGCGAGGAGGAGCGAGGCCTGCACGACGCCGGGGCCGGAGCGCTGCTGGAGCTGGTAGAGCCAGACCATCAGCGTCCACATCTTGGGATCCTGGCAGATGAGCAGGGCGTACATGAAGTTGGCGTAGGCGACGGAGAACGCCTGCAGGGCGATGACGGAGAGGATGGGGGTGGAGAGGCGCATGGTGA
>CAYODC010000159.1:0-5421 GCA_964402575.1 uncultured Verrucomicrobiota bacterium | reverse complement strand
AGTCTATACATTACACATTTGAAGCCCGGAAGAAGATGTGGATTCCCTCCTCCACCATCGTTTATACTTCGCGCTCATGAGCCTGCGCATCCTTCATTTCAGCGACATCCACCTGCCCTGCCCGCCCGGTGCCTTCCACAACCCCGGAATCCTCCACCCCAAGCGCCTTGTCGCCCTCCTCAATTTCTATCTCCGTCGCGGCTCCAAATACGCCAACGCCTTCCAAAAACTCAACGGACTCAATGAATTCCTCCGCCGCGAACCCGTCGACTACCTCCTCTTCACCGGCGACACCCTCAACTTCGGCCTCGAACGGGAATTCACCGCCGCCGCCGGGCGCCTCGCCGAAACCTTCTCCCTCGCCCGCCGCGGAGCCCTCGCCGTCCCCGGCAACCACGACCTCTACACCCCGGCCTCGCTCGCCCACTTCCGTAACATCTTCTCTCCCCTCGTCGCCAGCGACCTCCCCGAAGCCACCACCCCCACCGGATTCCCTCTCGTCCGCTGGATGGGCGATGAAGCCGTCGCCATTGCCTTCAACACCTCCCGCCCCAACTTCAACTTCTGGAACTCCAGCGGACGCCTCCCATCCGCCGAACTCGAAGCCCTCTCCCGCCTCCTGGCCCGCCCCGACATCGCCTCCCGGCGCCACGTCTTTCTGATGACCCATTACCCGTTCGACGAAGCCGGCTTCTTCCATGGCCTGCGCAACTCCCGATCGCTCCTCCGCCTGCTCCACGGCCATGAAAACCTGGTCCTGCTCCACGGCCACAATCACCGCCCCTATACCTATTTCCTCCCCGGTTCCTCCCTCCCCCTCTATTGCGCGGGCAGCGTTTCCAAGGACGGCGCCGAATCCTTCTGGCTGTTTGATCTGTTCGGCGACAGCCTCAACGCCCGCCGCGGCGTCTGGCGCAATGCCCGCTTCTGCCTCGCCTAACCCCCCCATCCCCTTCCATGCGCACCGGCAATTCTTACCGCCCGTTTCCTCCCTCTCCCACCCCTGCACTGAACCGAATTTTAACCATTTTCCACCCCTTGTTTGATTGACCCTCCCGACCCAAATCGTCCACATTGCGCATAGAATGAATCGTTGACCTGCAGACATGGCGCCGTGCGCCGCGCCTGCCGGTTTTTTCCAGATCATGTCGAAACCACTCCATCCGGACGCCCCATCGGAAGCGGCCGCCCCCGAAGCGTCCCCCTGCCCCCATCCGGCCGACGCCCCGTCGCTTTCCGATCTTTTCGACTTCCCCTCCCTCCAGTCCATGCTGGACAACCTCTCCGCCCTGACCGGCTTTTCCCTCGCCATCGCCGACCTCGACGGCTCCACCCGAATCGCCTCCGGCTGGCAGGACATCTGCACCCAATTCCACCGCGTCCACCCCGAATCCTGCCGCCATTGCCTCGCCAGCGACACCCTCCTCTCCGCCGGCGTCAACCCCGGCACCTGCAAGCTCTACCAGTGCGAAAACCATTTGAACGACATGGCCACGCCTCTCGTGGTCGGCGACCGCCACCTCGGCAACCTCTTCCTCGGCCAGTTCTTCTTCGACGACGCCCCCCCCCAGCTCGACGTGTTCCGCGCCCAGGCCCGCCGCTATGGCTTCCCCGAAGCGGACTACCTCGCCGCCCTCGACCGCGTCCCGCGCTGGCCCCGCCCCAGGGTCGAACAGGCCATGTCGTTCTTTTCCCAATTCGCCTGCCACCTCTCCGACCTCGGCTTCCGCAACCTCCAGCTCGCCCGGACCCTCGCCAGCCAGCGGCAAACCGAAGAACGCCTCCAACAGCAGAAAAATCTCTTCCGCTCCATCCTCGAAAGCTCCTCCGAAGCCATCTTCGCCAAGGATGCCCAGGGCCAGTACATCTCCATCAACACCGCCGGCGCCCGCATGCTCGGCCACGCCCCGGACGAAATCATCGGCCGCACCGACGCCGATCTCCTGCCCCCCGACACCGCCCTCGAATTCCGCAAAACCGATCAGCAGGTCATGGCCAGCGGCCAACCCATGACCCGCGATGAAATCGGCCTCATCGACGGTCAGCCGCGCATCTTCCTCGCCCACAAAACCCCTTGGCAATACCAGTCCGGACAGATCGCCGGCATCATCGGCGTCTCCAGCGACATCACCGGCCGCAAGCAAGCCGAACAATCCCTCCAGGAGAGCGAACAGCTCTACCGCTCCATCCTCACCGCCTCCCCCGACGACATCACCATCACCGACCTCGAAGGCCGCATCCTCATCGTCTCCCCCTCCGCCCTCGCCATGTTCGGCTGCGAACGCGAATCCCAGCTCGTCGGCCACCCGGTCATCGAGTTCATCCTCCCCGCCGAACGCGAACGGGCCGTCGCCGACATCTCCCGCCTCCTCCACGGCGCCTCCACCGGCCCCGTCGGCTACCGCGGCGAATACCGCGGCATGCGCGCCAACGGCTCCGTCTTCGACATCGAAGTCAACGGCGAGTTCATCCGCGACTCCCAGGGCCGCCCCGCCCGCATCGTCCTCGTCGTCCGCGACATCTCCGAACGCAAGCGCCAGGAAGCCGCCCTCCGCGAAAGCGAAAACCGCTTCCGCAACATGGCCGAACTGCTCCCCGAAGCCATCTTCGAAATCGACCGCAACGCCCGCATCGGGTTCGCCAACAAACGCGCCTTCGCCCTCTTCGGCTTCTCCGAAGACGATCTCGCCCTGGGCCTCAACGCCCTCGACCTCATCGTGCCCGAGGAACGCACCGCCGCCCGCGAACGCCTCCTCCGGCGCCTCGCCGGCTCCCCCACCGGCACCCAGGAATACCACGCCCTCCGCCGCGACGGCTCCACCTTCCCCGTCATCCTCAACCTCGCCCCCAAAATCCTCGACGGCCACCTCGTCGGCTTCCTCGGCGCCCTCACCGACATCACCGCCCTCAAGCAGGCCGAAGCCGCCCTCGTCTCCAGCGAACAACGCTACCGTACCTTCATCGACGCCACCTCCGACCTCGTCTTCCTCAAGGACGCCGCCTTCCGCTACCTCATCAGCAACCGCGCCAACAACTCCTTCCTCGGCAAGTCCGAGGCCAACGTCATCGGCAAAACCGATTTCGACCTCATGCCCCGCGACAGCGCCCAGCATTGCCGCGACAGCGACGAAGACGCCATCCGCCAGGGCGAATCCGTCATCTCCGAGGAATGCATCGGCCCCAAGATCTACCAAACCCTCAAGTTCCCCGTGGCCCTCCCCGGCCAGCCAACCGGCGTCGGCGGCTACATCCGCGACATCACCGACCGCAAGCGCGCCGAGGAAAAACTCCGCGCCAGCGAAGAACGCTACCGCGACATCGCCACCAACATCCCCGGCGTCATCTACCAGCTCCAGGCCGGCCGCACCGGCTCCCTCGTCGTCCCCTACATGAGCGCCGGCTGCGAATCCCTCTTCGAACAACCCCTCGTCGGCCTCGATTTCTCCTCCCTCCTCTTCGGCCACATGGATGAGGACGATCACGCCCTCTTCCACCAGTCCCTCGCCCAGGCCGCCAAAAACCTCGAACGCTGGAACCTCGAGTTCCGCATCCACCCCGCCCCCGGCCGCGTCAAGTGGCTGCGCGGCTCCGCCAACCCCCAGCGCCTCCCCAACGGCACCCTCATCTGGAACGGCGTCCTCCTTGACATCACCGAACTCAAGCAGGCCGAACGGGACATGGCCCGCCAAATGGACGAACTCCGCCGCTGGCAGCTCGTCACCCTCGGCCGCGAAGACCGCATCGCCGAACTCAAGCGCGAAGTCAACGAACTCTCCGCCCGCCTCGGCCGCCCCGCCCCCTATTCCAGCCCCGAGGCCCCATGAACGCCCGCCGCCTCGCCTTCGCTCTCCTTCACCTGCTGCTCGCCACCGCCGCCGCCGCCCTCATCCTCGCCACCACCCTCTTGGCCGGCCGCCGCGCCGACCGCCTCCTCCGCGAAGACCTCCTCCGCCAAACCCGCATCGTCGCCATGGCCATCAATACCCACCGGGTCGTCTCCCTCACCGGCACCGAGGCCGACCTCGCCTCCCGCCACTACCTCTGGGTCAAGGACCAGCTCGCCTCCATCCGCACCGCCAACCCCAAAATCCGCTTCGTCTCCCTCATGGGCCGCAACCCCGACGGTCAAGTCGTCCTGCTCGTCGACAGCGAACCCGCCAACTCCCCCGATTGCTCCCCCCCCGGCCAAATCTATTCCGAAGCCTCCGCCCCCCTCGTCGATACCTTCAACTCCAACCACGAAACCGTCACCGGCCCCGCCACCGACCGCTGGGGCTCCTGGGTCAGCGCCTTCGTCCCCCTCCCCGCCGCCCGCTTCCATTCGAGCCCCGTCCTCGTCGCCCTCGACATCGATGCCGCCGAATGGCGGCGCTCCGTCTTCGCCGCCGCCGCCCTCCCCGCCACCCTCTCCGCCGTCGCCATCCTCCTCGCCGTCGGCGCCACCCAGCTCCTCCGCAGCCGCGCCCAGCTCCGCCTCCGCCAGCGCCAGCTCCGCGAAAGCGAAGACCGCTTCACCCGCCTCGCCAATGAAAGCCGCACCCTCGCCTGGCAAGTCGATGCCCAGGGCCTCTATACCTACGTCAGCCCCGCCGTCGAACCCGTCCTCGGCTACCGCCCCGACGAAATCGTCGGCCGCATGCATTTCTACGACCTCCACCCCGAAGAGGGCCGCGAAGCCATCAAGGAGGCCGCCTTCCGCCTCTTCGAACGCAAGCAACCCTTCCTGAACTACGAAAACCCCGTCCTGACCCGCTCCGGCCATTGGCTCTGGGTCCTCACCAACGGCTTCCCCATCCTCGATGACTCCGGCCACCTCGCCGGCTACCGCGGAAGCGACGTCGACATCACCGAACGCAAGCGCACCGAAGACCAGATCCGCACCCTGCTCGAGGAAAGCAACCAGTCCCGCAAAGCCCTCCTCGGCATCCTCGAAGACCAGATGAACACCCAGGCCAACCTCAAGCGCCTCGCCACCGCCATCGATCAGGCCGCCGAAATCTTCGTCATCACCGACGCCCAGGGCGTCATCCAATACGTCAACCCCGCCTTCGAAGCCGTCACCGGCTATTCCCGCCAGGAAGCCATCGGCCAAACCCCCCGCCTCCTCCGCAGCGGCCAGCAGGATGACGCGTTCTACCAAACCCTCTGGTCCACCATCTCCTCCGGCAAGACCTGGCGCGGACGTCTCGTCAACCGCCGCAAGAACGGATCCCTCTACTCCGAAGACGCCATCATCTCCCCCGTCTGCGACCCCGCCGGCCACATCATCAACTACGTCGCCGTCAAGCACGACATCACCGAGCACCTCCGCCTCTCGGAACAGCTCCAGCAATCCCAGAAGATCGACTCCATCGGCCGCCTCGCCGGCGGCGTCGCCCACGACTTCAACAACATGCTCGGCGTCATCCTCGGCCACGCCGA
>CAYODC010000158.1:1475-5449 GCA_964402575.1 uncultured Verrucomicrobiota bacterium | reverse complement strand
GCATACGCATGCCCCCACCGCCCGAGGCGCCGATCCAGGCCCGTCAGCTTCTCCAGCGCCAACAACACAAAATACAACGCCCCCCAGAGAATGAAAGTCCAGTTGGCTCCGTGCCACGTTCCCGTCAGCATCCAGACCGCGAACAGATTGAAGACCAGCCGGGTCTTTGAATTGACCCGGCTGCCGCCCAGCGGAAAATACACGTAGTCGCGGAACCAAGTGGAAAGCGACATGTGCCAGCGCCGCCAAAAATCCGTGATGGAACGCGCCGCATAGGGATGGTTGAAGTTTTCCAGGAAGTGGAAACCGAACATCCGCCCCAGGCCAATGGCCATGTCGGAATAACCCGAAAAATCAAAATAGATCTGGAACCCGTAGGCCAGGGCCCCCAGCCAGGCGGTGGCCACCGACAGCTCGGCCGGGCGATGGAACGCCATGTCGGCCACCACGGCCATCTGGTTGGCGATCACCGCTTTCTTCGCCAGCCCGCGAATGAACCGGCACACTCCCCGCGCAAAGTCATCGAGGGTCTCCCGCCGCCCCCGGATCTCTCCCGCCACGGTGTCATAGCGCACGATGGGCCCCGCGATCAGTTGCGGAAACAACGCAATATACAACCCGACGTTCATCGGATTCCGCTGCGGTGGATCTTTCCCCCGATAGACATCGATCACGTAGGACAGGGCCTGGAAGGAATAGAACGAAATCCCGATCGGCAGCGCCAGGTGCACCACCACGAATTCCCGGTTCAACAGCCACCCCAGGTTCGCCAAGGTGAAATTCAGGTACTTGAAGGCAAACAGCATTCCGATGTTGTAGACCACGGCCAGAATGACCGCCGTCTTGCCCCCCAAAGCCAGGCGGCGACGCGCAGCCAACAACCCCAAAAACCAGTTCACAAGGATGGACCCCATCATCAACACGACGGTCACCGGCTCGCCCCATGCGTAGAACACCAGACTGGCGGCCAGCAAAAGAAGATTGCGCCACCCCCGCCCGCGAAATCCCGGCGCATAGTACAGCGTCAGCACGACGGGCAGGAAGACAAACAGGAACATGGGAGAGGAGAAAACCATGGTTGCAGGATAATGACTCGGCGGAGAAAATCCAGAGGCATTTCCACCGGTTTTCAACGGAAAAATGCGGAATCCGTTGCCCGCCCCTCTCGCTTTTCCGCTCCCCGGCCGGCCGGGGCAAGGTTCCTATGCCTCTTCCCGCTTCTCCGCCGGCGACAGGAACAGCAACACCGCCATCAGCGGAATCGCCAGCAACCGGTACATCATGAACTTGTGGATATAGGAATGGTTCGCCAGCAACGCATACCACGCGAAGGGGAATAACCCCACGACCAGGTACGCCCACGCTTCCCGAACCAGAACGGGCATCCCGCGCCTTTTCAATCCCCATTTCCATGCCACCATCCCGACCAGGACCACCGCCGCCACCAACAACAGCCCGCGGTTCTTCAGCACCATTTCCTGCAGATTCAACTGCAAGGCCAGCCCCCGCGAAATGTCCACCGCTTCCGGCGCGCTGCTGGGACGGGCGGATAACCGGAACACCACGGTATCCCAGATGTTCTGCGCCGCCCCTTCGAAAAAGATCATGGCCAGCATGAACTTGGCCATCCACGTCCCCGCCCATCCCGCCGCCCAGAACACCGGAAGGCCCAGCGCCTGCATGCCCCTCTTCCGCCCGTCCCCCGCCGCCATCAACACCAGCAGCGGTATTCCCAGCGTCATCACCGTTCCCGTCAGCGTGTCGAGATAGGCCGTCACCGAACCAATGATCATCAACAACATCGCCTGCCGCCCGTATCCTGTTCTCGCCCATGCCAGCCCCGCCAGCCCCCCCGCCAGCGCAATTAGCAGTCCCGGCATGTATGGCAGCGACAGCGGCATGATCCAAGCCTGCATCGACGCCAGCCCGGTCACCAGCGCAAACGCCGGCCACCCCCCCGCCCACCGGTAGAACCCGATCACCAGCCCGGCCATCAGCAGCATCGCCACGTACCCGTTCAGCATCAGGATGTCGTGGTACCCCCAGACCATCATCAAGGGTCTCCACAACACCAAATGCCCGTGCCAATACCGAAAATAGTTCTCCGAGGTGAACTGGCGCGCATCTCGGTCGATGAACCGGTGGTAAAAGGTCGGCAGCGGCCGCTTGTTCGGCAAATACCGGGTCCTCACCCCCGCCATCGCCGACCGGAACGGATGCGTCGGATCCACCGAATACGCAATGTCCAGCACGATCGCATCGGTGAAATTGTCCAGCTTCACCGGGCCGACCTTCGGATATTCCGTTTCCGCAAACAGGATCTTCGACGCCTCTTTCATGTGCCGCCGGAATCCCGGCGTCGCCGGCAGCGCGCACGCCAAGGTCAACAACAACACATACAACAGGTTCAGCCCAATGAACACCCCTGCGAAACGGATCGCCCAGACTCCCGCCCTGCCCAGGTCTTGCGGTCTCCTGTCCTTCCTTCGGCCCCCGGTTGGCATGTGCACCTTCATCCTTGAAAACAGTCCGCGTATCCTAGCCACATCGCCCCCTCCCTGTCGAGGGGCGATTGCCCTTGTTGCCGCCCAGTTTTGCATTGAACCCCCTTGCCCCCGCAGGTAGATTCCGCTCGGAAAACATCCCCGAAAAGACACCCCGAATCGCTTCGCCCACTCATGCTCTTCAATTCCATCGATTTTGCGATTTTCCTCCCGGTCGTCTTCCTCCTCTACTGGTTCGTCACCCAGCGCAGCCTCCGGCTCCAAAACGCCTTTATCGTTGCCGCCAGCCTCCTCTTCTATGGCTGGTGGGATTGGCGCTTCCTCTTCCTCCTCCTGTTCACCGTCTCCGTCGATTTCTCCATCTCCCGCGCCCTCTCCCGCCAGGACAACCCCGCCAAGCGCAAGCTCCTCGTCACCTGCAGCCTCGTCTCCAACCTCACCATCCTCGGCTTCTTCAAATACTTCAATTTCTTCGTCGCCAACTTCCAGGCCGCCTTCACCTTCTTCGGCCACCCCCTCTCCCTCCCCAGCCTCCACATCGTCCTGCCCGTCGGCATCAGCTTCTACACCTTCCAATCCCTCAGCTACACCCTCGACGTCTACCGCCGCGACCTCGAAGCCACCCGCGACCCCATCGCCTTCCTCGCCTTCGTCAGCTTCTTCCCCCAGCTCGTCGCCGGCCCCATCGAACGCGCCTCCAACCTCCTGCCCCAATTCCTCCGCCCCCGCTCCTTCTCCTACCCCGCCGCCGTCGACGGCCTCCGCCAGATCCTCTGGGGCCTCTTCAAGAAAATGGTCATCGCCGACAACTGCGCCGAACACGTCAATCTCCTCTTCGCCAACCCCTCCGCCCACCCCGGCAGCATGCTCGCCCTCGGCGCCTTCTTCTTCGCCTTCCAGATCTACGGCGACTTCTCCGGCTACTCCGACATCGCCATCGGCACCGCCCGCCTCTTCGGCTTCCGCCTCATGCGCAACTTCGCCTACCCCTATTTCTCCCGCGACATCGCCGAGTTCTGGCGCCGCTGGCACATCTCCCTCGGCACCTGGTTCCGCGACTACCTCTACGTGCCCCTCGGCGGCAGCCGCGGCGGCACCGCCATGAAGATCCGTAACACCTTCGCCATCTTCCTTGTCAGCGGCTTCTGGCACGGCGCCAACTGGACCTTCCTCATCTGGGGCTTCCTCAACGCCCTCTATTTCCTCCCCCTCCTCCTCCGCGGCCGGAACCGTCGCCACCTCGAAATCGTCGCCCAGGGCCGCCGCCTCCCCTCCCCCCGCGAATGCCTCCAAATGCTCTCCACCTTCGCCCTCACCCTCGTCGCCTGGGTCTTCTTCCGCGCCGAAAACCTCTCCCACGCCCTCGCCTACCTCGCCGGCATCTTCTCCCCCTCCCTCGCCACCCTCCCTGAATTCAAAACGGTCATTCCCGAACTCGTCACCCTCCTGATGGTCGCCATCCTCCTCGTC
>CAYODC010000158.1:0-1465 GCA_964402575.1 uncultured Verrucomicrobiota bacterium | reverse complement strand
GCCGCGACCAGCCCTTCGCCCTCGCCCGCCTCGGCCTCGCTTGGAAACGCCCCTTCCGCTGGACCCTCTACGCCGTCCTCGTCTTCCTCATCGGCATGTTCATGCAAACCAAGGAAACCCCCTTCATCTATTTCCAGTTCTAAATGCACCCCTCCCCCTCCAATCCGCCCGCCCCTCCCTCGGAACCCGCCGGCTTCAAGCCCTTCTTCCTCCGGCTGGCCCTCTTCCTCCCCTTCGCCTTCGTCGTCTACGTCGCCGGCGTCTGCACCCTCGGCACCCTCTCCAACCCCGCCCAGAGCAAGCCTTCCTCCAACGCCGCCCTCTTCCTGAAAAAACTCCCCCGCAACCTCGACTACCAGCTCGGCCTCTACGGCCACATGCTCACCCGCACCCGCGAGGCCCGCCAAACCCGCAACGTCGATATCCTCTTCCTCGGCTCCTCCCACGCCTACCGCAGCTTCGATCCCCGCCTCTTCGCCCAGGCCGGCTTCAAAACCTTCAACCTCGGCTCCAGCCAGCAATCCCACCTCCAAACCCGCGTCCTCCTCCAGCGCTACCTCCACTCGCTCAACCCCAAAATCGCCTTCTACGAAGTCTACCCCGCCGTCTTCGCCGTCGATGGCGTCGAATCCGCCCTCGACCTCGTCGCCAACGACCGCAACGACCGCCATTCCCTCCGCATGGCCCTCGCCATCCGCCACCTCAAGGTCTTCCACTCCCTGATCTTCGGATTCTTCCGCGATGCCTTCCACCTCAACGATGCCTTCCGGGAACCCCGCCGCCGCGGCGTCGACACCTACATCCCCGGCGGCTATCTCCATAAGAAAATCTCCCACTTCGATCCCACCCGCCGCAAACCCTCCCCCAAGTTTTAGAAACCCCGCCCTGAACAAACCGCCGCCTTCGAGGAAAACCTCGAACTCCTCCGCGCCCATGGCTGCCGCATCATCCTCATCCAGGCCCCGTGGCCCCGCTCCGAAAGCGATCAGTTCCGCCGCCGTCAGCGTTTCGACAACTGGATGCGCTCCCACGGCGAATATTACAATTTCGTCGATATGCCCGGCCTCGACGACCGCCTCCACTTCTTCGACCATGGCCATCTCAACCAGCTCGGCGTCGAGATCTTCAACCGCCACCTCCTCCAACTCCTCTTCCCCGACCACCCCCTCTCCCCTGCCCCTCCTCCGCCCCCCTCTTGACCGTTCGCTTCGTTTCCGCCTGATCCGCCCGGCGCTTGCCCCCCCTTTGCTCTGCGATGGCGTGCATCTTCCGGAAAATTGAATATTACCTGTCTCTTGGTTTTTCGGGCGTTAAAGTGGGTGCAGGTGAGTTTTTAGCTGACGAAAAGTCTGGACTGCACAAGACAGTCTCCTCCAATGCGCCTGCAAAAGCAGCCGATATTGAAGGGAAAAAACTAAAAGCCATCCGGGAGCGATTTGGCAATGACATTTTACTGATGATTGAC
>CAYODC010000157.1:0-5502 GCA_964402575.1 uncultured Verrucomicrobiota bacterium | reverse complement strand
CACCCCCCCCCCCCCCGTCGGTCGCCGCGTGACGTTCGTCCCCACCCCCGGCGGCAGCACCCGCTCCACCTCCGCAATCCGCTGCGCATATCCAAACGTCGCCCCAATCCCCACCCATCGAAAAAAACGCAGGTCAAACGTCTCCGGCCGGCTCTGCGCCACCGCCTCATCCAGCGCCATCTGCCCGAACACATCCCGCGCCTCGGATTTTAGAAGAAAACCCAGCATGGGGTTCGTTTCGTGTGTTTCGTGAATTTCGTGGTAACACCCGCCTTCGGCTGCCCTACCACGCCACGTTCGGATTCCGCGCCGCCCCCAGCTCGTCCAGCCGCTTCACAGGCAGCCCGTGCGGCGCCGCTTTCACCCGCTCCGGATCCGACAGCGCCTCCGCATGAATCACCCGCATCGCCGCCACGAAGGCGTCCAGCGTCTCCTTCGTCTCCGTCTCCGTCGGCTCGATCATGATCGCCTCGTGCACGATCAGCGGAAAGTAAATCGTCGGCGCATAGAATCCGTGATCCAGCAGCCGCTTGGCCACATCCAGTGTCTTCAGCCCGTTCATTTTCTCCGGCACCGTCGTCAGCACGCACTCGTGCATGCACGGCTCATTCATCGCCGGAGCAAACAGGTCCTGCAACATCACCCGCACATAGTTGGCGTTGAGGATCGCATTCTCCGCGATGCCCCGCAGCGTCGCCGCACCGTGGCTCCGCAGATACGCGTAGGCCCGGATCGCCACGCCCACGTTTCCCGCAAAGCTCCGCATCCGGCCGATGCTTTTCGCGCCTTTCGTCTTCAGCGCATATGCCCCGTTTTTCTCAACCACCCGCGGAACGGGCAGGAACGGTTCCAGCGCCGACGTCACGCCCACCGGCCCCGACCCCGGCCCGCCCCCGCCATGCGGCGTCGAAAACGACTTGTGCAGGTTCAGATGCAGAATGTCCACGCCGAAGTCCGCCGGCTTCGCCAGCCCCATCAACGCGTTGAAATTCGCCCCGTCCATGTACAGCAGCGCCCCTGCCGCATGGGCCGCCGCCGCGATCTCCCGGATCTGCCCCTCGAACAACCCCAGCGTATTTGGCACCGTCAGCATCACCAGCGCTGTCTGCGGCCCCAGCGCCGCTTTCAACGACTCCAGGTCCACCCGCCCGTCCGCCCTCGACGCCACCGTCTTCACTGAAAATCCGCCCAGCGCCGCCGACGCCGGATTCGTCCCGTGCGACGAATCCGCCACCAGCACCTCCGTGCGCTTCCGGTCCTTGCGCGACCGATGCCACGCCGCCGCAATCAGAATCCCCGTGAATTCGCCATGCGCGCCCGCCGCAGGCTGCAGCGTGAACGCCGACAGCCCCGTCAGCTCGCACAGCAGCTTCTCCAGCCGCCCCAGCACTTCCAACGTCCCTTGCACCGCCGCGTCCGGCGCGCACGGATGCGCCCCCGCAAAGCCCTCCAGCCCCGCCACCGCCTCGTTCGCGCGCGGATTGTACTTCATCGTGCACGACCCCAGCGGATAGAAATGCGTGTCGAGGCAGTAGTTCAGCCGCGACAGCCGCGTGTAGTGCCGCACCACCTCGAATTCGCTCATCTCCGGCAGCCGCGGCGGCGCCTTCCGCAACGCCCCCTCCGGCAGCCATTTCGACGCCGGCTTCGAGGGCTTCGCAAACCGCACGCCCCGCCGCCCCGGCACGCTTTTTTCAATGGACAGTTTTTCGCCCGCGTTCATCGCGCCACCTTCTTCAGCGCCGCTGCGAACCGGTCCAGTTCTTCGTCCGTCCGTTGTTCCGTCACGCACACCAGCAGGCTGTTCTTCAACGCTCGGTCAACCCGTCCCAGCGGTACTCCCGCCAACAACCCGTCTTTCCCCAAGGCCTTCACCACCCGCTCCGCCGATACCGGGCACTCCAGCACGAATTCGTTGAAAAACGCCCCCTCGAACCGCAGCCGGAATCCCGGAACAGCACAAACCTTCTCCGCCAGCCGGTGCGCCTTGTCCACGCACAACTCCGCCGCCTCCTTCAACCCCTCCGGCCCCAGCAACGCCAGGTGGATCGTTGCCGCCAGCGCGCACAGCGCCTCGTTTGAGCAGATGTTCGACGCCGCGCGCTCGCGCCGGATGTGCTGCTCGCGCGCCTGCAGCGTCAGCACGAATCCGCGCTTCCCGTCTGCATCCGTCGTCATCCCGGCAATGCGCCCCGGCATGTGGCGCATGTGCGCCTTTTTGCACGCAAACAGCCCGAGGTACGGACCCCCATAATTCAAGGCATTCCCCAGCCCCTGCCCCTCGCCCACCGCGATATCCGCCCCCCATGCCCCCGGCGCCTCCAGCACCCCCAGGCTCACCGGATCCGCCGCCGCAATCAACATAGCGCCCTTTTCATGCGCCAACGACGCCAGACCCGCGCCATCCTCCAGCAGTCCATAGAAATTCGGCGTCGCCACCACCACCGCCGCCACCGTGTCGTCCAGCCACTCTTCCACCGCGGACAATTCCAGCCGGCCCGACGGACACGGAATCCTCACCAGTTCCGGCTCCCCCTTCGCCCGGAAATACGTCGCCAGCACGTCCCGCCATTCCGGATGCAGCGATTCCGGCAGGAGGATTTTCCGGCGCCCCGTGATGCGTGCCGCGGCGGCCGCCGCCTCCGCCAGCGCCGTCGCCCCATCATAGAGCGACGCGTTGGCGGCATCCATGCCGTAGAGCGCGGCAATCGAGCTCTGAAATTCATAGATCGCCTGCAAGGTCCCCTGGCTCGCCTCGGCCTGGTACGGCGTGTACGCCGTCAGAAATTCACCGCGCTGCACCAGCGCCGTCACCGCTGCCGGCACGAAATGATCCTGCACCCCCGCCCCCGCAAAACACGCCAGCGCCCGGTTCTTCGCCGCCAGACTGCGCGCGTGTGCCAGCAGCTCCGGCTCCGTCAGCGCCGCCGGCCAGTCAACCCCGCCGGCCCGCAGTTCCGCCGGCACCTGCGCCAGCAGCTCGTCCATCGAGGCCACGCCGATGGCGCGGAGCATCTCCGCGCGTTCGGCTTCCGTATGAGGGAAATACATGGGGAAACCTGGGTTCAGGGTTCAGGAATGGAAACGGTCAACAACAGAAAACAGGCGGCCACGGATCGGAGATCGGATTCATCCTGAACCCTGAACGCTGAACCCTGAACCCTCATTGCACCGACTTCTGGTAGCCGGCGTAATCCATCAACCCCTCCAATTCCGCCGGGTTCGCCATGCGGATCTTAAAGAACCACCCCTCGCCGTGCGGCGACTGATTCACCAGCGCCGGATTGTCCACGATGGCGCTGTTCACCTCGATGACTTCACCCGACACCGGCGCATAGAAATCCGCCGCCGCCTTCACCGACTCGATCACCGCGCAGGCCTTCCCCTGCTCCACCTTCGCCCCCGCCTTCGGCAGCTCCACGAACACGATGTCGCTGATCTCCTTCTGCGCGTGGTCGCTGATCCCCACCACCGCCACGTCCCCTTCCCCAAACGCCCACTCGTGGCTCTTGGCGAATTTACACTGCTTCTCGTCGTACATAGGAACTCCTTTCAAACCGGGTTAACCACGAAAGTCATGAAACACACAAAAAGATTAAAGAACGCTCCGTTCATGCTCCAGAAGGGGATGATGCCCGAAATTGATCAGAAGAGCCAACCGCTTCCCCGTCGCCTTTAGGTAATTGATGGCCTGTGCCCGGTGCTCGTCTGCGATCTGCTTAACAGCCTTGAGTTCGACGACGACTTCTCCGAAACAAAGAAAATCCGGAATATAGTTTTGCTTCAAGGACTTCATCTTGTATTTCAGCCGAAGACAAGGTTGTTCTTCGAATGGAATGCTTCTGTTTGCGAATTCCAAGGCCAAGCACTCCTGATACACGCTCTCCAGAAACCCACTCCCCATTTCTTTATAGACCTCAAAACACGCCCCCATGATCCGGTAACTCTCTTCCTTGAATAGAATCCCCGTCTCCATTTTCGTGTCCTTCGTGTCTTTCGTGTTTGGAAAGGCTCTTCCTGCCGGTTCTTTGGTTTCAAACGCTGTTTTTCCGGAACGCCCCCCGCACCGTCTCCGCCGCCACCCGCTGGCCGTGGATCTCCACCTCCACGCGCGTCCCCGCCTCCCACGCCTCCGGCGCCAAATACCCCACGCCGATCCCCGTCCCCAGGCTCGGCGCAAACGTCGCGCTGCACAATTCTCCGATCTTCCGTTCTCCCATCCACACCCCGCAACCCGCCCGCGGCACGCCGCGCCCCAGCAGCCGCACCCCCGTCAGCTTCTCCTTGAACCCCGCCTCCTTGCGCCGAATCAGCGCCGCGCGGCCGACAAATTCCCCCTTCTGCAGCTTCACTACCCAGCCGCAGTTCGCCTCGTACGGCGTGCGCGACTCGTCGGCATCCGCCCCATACAGCAGATAGCCCGACTCCAGCCGCAGTGTATCGCGCGCGCCCAGCCCGCACGGCACCAGCCCGTGGCGCACCCCCCGCGCCATCAGTTCATCCCAAAACGCGCACGTCCCCGCCGGCGAGGCCGCGACTTCAAACCCGTCCTCCCCCGTGTAGCCCGTGCGCATCACGAACACCGTCTCACCCCCCCGCGACACTTCGGCAATCCCAAACCGCGGCAACTCCAGCGCCTCCGGAAAAAACTCCGCCACCAGCGCCGGAGCGTTCGGCCCCTGCACCGCCAGCATCCCGTAGCGGTCGCCCGCCGGGTCCAATTGCACGTCGAACCCCACCGACTGCCGTTGAAACCATGCAAAATCCTTCTCCTGCGTCGCCGCGTTCACGATCGCCAGAAACCGCTCCGGCCCCAGGCAGAACGTGATCGCGTCATCCAGGATTCCCCCGTCTTCCGCGAGAATATGCGCATAGGTCCCCTTGCCCGGCTCCGCGCTCATCCGGTTGCAGTTCACCCGCTCCACGAAAGCATGCGCCTCCCGCCCCGAAATCAGCACCTGCCCCATGTGGGAGACATCGAACACCCCGCACGCCGACCGCACCGCCCGGTGCTCCGCCAGAATCCCCCCGAACTGCACCGGCATCTCCCACCCATGAAAGTCGACCATCCGCCCCCCGGCCTTCGCCATAACATCAAACAACGGGGTCCGTCTCAACGCCGATGTGCTCATGGTCCTGGAGAATACCGCAAAACCCGGAAACCGCCAAGAATGATCACCCCGATAAGAACAAAGGGGCACAGAGGTTCAGCCGTTAAGCCAACCTGCGAATGGCTCGAAGGGGTCAAATGAACACCAGGGAAAGGAGCCCTGGCGTGGAAATCCATTGTTCCGTTCCCGGGCGAAGCCCCCAAATCGATCGGCCGCCCCCCCCCTTTCGTGTCGTTCGTGTATTTCGTGGTGAATTCTCTTCTCCCCCTCTGTGTCCTCTGTGGTGAACCCCGCTGCCTCTCTCCCCCCCATTTTCGTGTATTTCGTGGTGAATTCTTTCCCCTCCCCTCTCCGTGCCTCCGTGCCTCTGTGTGAGAAACTCTTCGGCTCT
>CAYODC010000156.1:2539-5574 GCA_964402575.1 uncultured Verrucomicrobiota bacterium | reverse complement strand
CGTTTTCCAACAACGAATTCCGCTGGTCGCCGCGCATCAAGCGCGAAGACGGCCTTGTGCGGCTGGTGCCGGGGCTGGGCACGCGCGCCGTGGACCGCATCAGCGACGACTATCCCGTTCTGGTCTCGCCCGGCGCGCCCAATCTGCGCGCCAATGCCACGCCCGAAGAAGTCCGCCGCTACGCGCCCAAGAAGATGGACGCCATCAATCTCGACACCGGCCGCTTCGAGACCGTGGACGTCCACGAACTCCTGAAGCGCTACGGTCACGATTTCCCGGCCGTCGGCCAGGTGGTGTCCGTCTGTCCGGAAGGCGGCCTGCCGGCCCCCGCGGGAATCCACGCCGATTTCGAGCGCGACGACGCGATCGTCACGTTTGACGGCCTGATCCGGAAGACCCCCTTCGTCAAGCAGATCCAGACCCTCCTGACGCGGCTGCAGGAAAAAATCGGCCGGCCGGTGGACGTTGAATTCGCATCCGACGGGCGGAATCTCTATTTGCTCCAATGCCGCAGCCAGAGCATCGCCGGCAGCAACGTGCCCAGTGTGATTCCGGCGGACATTCCCGAAGAGCGGATCGTGTTTTCGGCCAACCGTTTTGTCTCCAACGGCACGATTCCGGAAATCACCCACGTCGTCTATGTCGATCCCGACGCCTATGCCGCGCTGGCCAGCCGCAGCGACTTGCTGGACGTCGGCCGCGCGGTCGGGATGTTGAACCGCCTGCTGCCCAAGCGGCAGTTCATCCTGATGGGGCCCGGGCGCTGGGGCAGCCGCGGCGACATCAAGCTCGGCGTGCAGGTGACCTATTCCGACATCAACAACACCGCCGTCTTGATCGAGATTGCCCGGCGCAAGGGCAACTACGTGCCCGAGCTTTCGTTCGGCACCCATTTTTTCCAGGACCTTGTCGAAGCGTCCATCCGCTATCTGCCGCTCTATCCCGACGACGAGGGCGTGCAGTTCAACCCGGCGTTCCTGCGCGAGTCGCCCAACGTCCTGCCCGAAATCCTGAAGCCCTTCGAGCATCTCGCGAATGTCGTGCGGGTCATCGACGTGCCGAAATCCGCGCAGGGGCGGATCCTGAAAATTCTGCTCAACGCCGACGAAATCCGCGCCGTCGGGTTTCTGGCCGATCCCGCGCCCAAGGCGGAGAAATCGGCGCTCGCGCCGATCGTGGCGCCCGCCCCGAGCGTTTCGAAGGACCACTGGCGCTGGCGCTTGCGGATGGCCGAGCAGATTGCGGAACGCCTCGATCCGGCCCGGTTCGGCGTCAAGGGCTTGTACCTTTTCGGCAGCACCAACACTGCCGCCGCCCGGCCCGGCAGCGATATAGATTTGCTCGTCCATTTCGCCGGCACTCCGCAACAGCGCGCCGACCTGATGGCCTGGCTGCAGGGCTGGAGTTCGTCGCTGGCGGAAATGAACTACCTCCGCACGGGCCACCAATCCACGGGTCTGCTCGACGTCCAGTTTGTCACCGACGAAGACGTGCAAGGGAAGCGCGGCTACGCTGCCAAGATCGACGCCGCCACCGACCCCGCCCGCCCTTTGCGGTTGAAGGCGGATCAATAGCGGGATTCGGAAGGCGGAATCCGGGGGGAATTCCCGCAGAAATTACCGTTTGAAAAACACGTTGACCGTTTGCCGTTGGGCGTCGGCGGCGATTTGGATGGGGGTGGCGCCGGGGAGGCGCGCGGTGTCGATGACGCGGATGGCGCGTTCGAATCTTTCCGCGCCGGGGACGAGGTCCAGCAAACGGTTGGGGGTCGCTTCGAAGAAGTCCTGTTTGAGGAAATTTCCGCCTTGCTGTGGAAACAGCGCCAGATAGAGGATGTTGCGCTCGACGAGTTCGTTGAGGAAGTGGGTGCCGAGGGAAACGTCCGGCACGAGATGGTCGTGCATCGCGACGATTTCGCACAGGATGGCGACGCGGTTGATCTGGTGGAAATTCACCGGGATGCCCAGATGCGGGCTGGAGGATCCCCAGCGGCCGGGACCCAGCATCATCACGGTCGCGAGGCTTTCGTCGCGCAGGCGATTGATGGTGCCCAGCACGCGCGCGATTTCGTGGCGGTCCTGCAACGGCAACTGGCCGTAGACGTCCGGGGAGACGAAGACGAAGCGGTCGATGGATGCGAGGCGGCTTTGGCCGATGACGGCCCCGCGCGCCGAAATGAGCAGGTTATCCGGAGCCATGGGCATTTCGGGCAGTTCGATGGAGGAGGTGCCCTGGATCTGCAGCGGGCGGCACTGCAGCAGGTTGATCTTGTAGCGGGCGCCATCGACTAGGTTGGCCGCGAATTCGATGTCCACGGGATGTCGGTAGGCCGCTTGCAGGGCTTGCAGCATTTCGCGCAGGTTTTTCACGAAATCCGTCCGGGTCAACAACGGGTCGAACGTCAGCACCCAGTTTGGCCCGGCGGACTCCGGGCCCGGCGATTCTTCCGGCGTGGCGAACAGTTCGAGGGGGAAATCCGCGGCGTCGCGGACGACGTCGGAAAAGAAGCCGGATTCCAGCCGGTTGGCTTCGAGGTCGAGGTAGTCCATGCGCCGCTGGGCGTACTGGGCCATTTCATCGAAGTTGGCCTCGGGGCGCTTGCCGGGCGCATTGAGGGCGACGATGCGGGTATAGTCGTCGTCGGAGCGGTTGACGGCGCGGGTGCCGAGGCCGAAGACGAGGCGCGCCACGCCGGCATGCGGATCGATGTCGGGGTCCCAGGCGTAGGGATTGAAGGAGAAGCCGACGCCGGCCATCTGCGGGTAATAGCGGGAGCCGTAGACCGCGCCGGACACGCGCATGATCAGCAAGGCCATCTGTTCGTCGCGGTCGAGCATTCCGCGGTCGGCCCGGTAGCGCAGGGCCCGTTCGCTCATCGAACTGGCGTAGATTTCGCGGATGGCGGCCAGCAGGCGCTGCAGGCGTTCCTCGCGCGGGCCCTGGTTGGCGCAGAAGACGCTTTCGTAGGTTCCCGCGAAGGCGTTGCCGTAGTTGTCCTCCAGCAGCGAACTGGAGCGCACGATGAACGGCGACGG
>CAYODC010000156.1:0-2439 GCA_964402575.1 uncultured Verrucomicrobiota bacterium | reverse complement strand
GACCACTGCTCCGTGGTCAGGATTTCCGAAATCGCGGCGCTGGACGTCACCGGGCGGAATTCGTCGCCGCGCCAGACGTGGAGCTGGTTCGGGACGGGGGAGGGGCGGTTGCGGACATCGAGGGGTCGCACGTAGATTTCGCCGCGGTGCCGATAGACGTCCAGAAAGGCCTGCGCGTGTTCCCGGATCGGTCCCAGGGCGTGCGGTGTGTGGTAGTGGCGGTAAACGGCGCAATAGGCGAGGGCCTGCCGTTCGCGCAGGCGCGGGAAGGTCAGCATCGCGAAATTGGCCAGCATGGGGTCGGAATACCAATCCGCCGCCAGCCGCGAGAGGCAATCGAAGACGAATCCGGTGCCCGGTGGGGCCGCGGCGATGGCGGCATGAACGTCTGCGATGAAATCCTCGAATCCCTTGGCCGGTTCCAGCTCGCGGAGCACGACGCCGTCGCCCGCCGCCAGCAGCGGGGCGTGGCCGGCGAAGCGGAAGTAGATCAGGGGGCGTCCTGCGCGTCGCGCCGCGTGGCTGAAGGGTTCGACCAGCGGTTGGTATTCATCCGTTGCGTCGATCTGCCAAACGACGTTGTCGCCGGGTTGCAGGCCCGCGAGCATCCGGTCCAGACCCGGCAGGCCAGTGGTTGGCGCCGGATCAGTCATGGCCCGTCCGGATTCTGAAGGTTCCGTTCTTCATCTGCCGTGCCATCTTAGCCCGCCCTTGCGCCAAAAGTCCAACTGAACAGACGATTCAACACATCAAGAAGCCAATGGCACGAAACGGGATCCGATTCCGAAGATGTTTGGGTTGCGTCCACATTCAACATTCAAGGGCTGACCCCGCAAACGACGGACCCCGCAAACGACGAGGATGTGCGGGGAATGGCGATGTCCGTGATGACGACTCAGGGGTCTACATTTGACAGCGAAGGCGGAGGGAGAGACAGTAGGGGCGTGAAAACGGAGGACAACCAGAAGTATTTGTTCGGGCCGGTGCCCTCGCGGCGGCTGGGGCTGTCGCTGGGGGTGGATCTCAATCCCGTCAAGGTTTGCACGGAGGATTGCGTATTTTGCCAGGTCTGCCGGACGACGGAGTTGACGGCCGAGCGGAAGGAATGGGTACCGACGGCGGAGGTGCTGGCGGAATTCGACCGCTGGGCGGCGGGAGGGCATCCGGCCGATTACGTGACGTTGTCGGGGTCGGGGGAGCCGACGATGCATACGGGGTTCGGCGCCGTGCTGCGGCATGTCAAGGAGACGGGGCGATTCAAGACGGCGCTGCTGAGCAACGGGTCGCTGATGTGGATGCCGGAGGTGCGCCGGGACGCGCGGGAAGCGGACGTGGTGAAGGTGACGCTGAGTGCGTGGGATGAAGCCTCGTTTGCGCGGATCCACCGACCGGCGCCGGGAGTGACCTTTGCGCGGCTGTTGGAGGGGGAGCAAGCGCTGCGGGAGGAATATCCCGGGCAGCTGTGGGTCGAGGTGATGCTGCTTCCGGGCTACAACGATTCGGAGGAGCAGGTGAGAGCGATCGCGGACCGGGTCCGGCTGCTGCGGGCGGATGCGGTGCATCTCAACACGACGATGCGGCCCGCGCTAGCGGGGGTGGCAGTGGCGCGGGTTCCGGAAGAATGGCTCAGAACAGTCGCTTCGTGGTTTTCGCCCGCGGCGGAGATTCCGGTGTTCACCGGCCAGGCGGTATCGGCGGCGGAGATGAGCGACGCGGCGCTGATCGACCTGCTGGCGCGGCATCCGATCACGGTGGACGCGCTGGCGGCCTCGGCGGGGATGGACAGCGCCGCGATCGAACGTCGGCTGGCGCCGCTGGTGGTGGAGGGAAAACTGGCGATCGAGGAACATGACGGCGCGCGGATGGTGCGGGTGGTTTTTGCATGAGCGCTTTGCGGCGCCAGGTCCGGGTGGTCTACGCGGGGGAAGTGCAAGGGGTGGGGTTCCGCTATACGGCGCGGAGCATCGCCAATGGCCTGGGGGTGGCGGGCGGGGTGGAAAACCTCAACGACGGAACAGTCCGGCTGGTGGCGGAGGGATCCGAGGAGGTGCTGAAACGCCTGCTGCTGAACATCCGCCTTTCGCGAGTGGGAATGTACATCGCGGATGAACGCATCGAGTGGGCCGCCGCGCAGGGATTGTCGGGCTTCTATTACCGGTGATCCTGCCCGGGCGGAGGGGACTGAAATTCAAGATTCAAGGGCTGACCCCGACGGGGATTTCGCCGCGGAACACGTGTTCGGCGGGGCCGGTGAGGGCGGGGAGGGTCGTGTCGACTTCGAGGGTGTCGCCGCCGGCGGCGGCGACGCGGACGGGGGAGCGGACCAGTCCTAGGCGTTCGGCGACGAGGGCGGCGGCGGTGATGCCGGTGCCGCAGGCGGGGGTTTCGGCTTCGACGCCGCGCTCATAGGTGCGGATGGCGAGGGACGAGGGGCCGGTG
>CAYODC010000155.1:0-5597 GCA_964402575.1 uncultured Verrucomicrobiota bacterium | reverse complement strand
GCCGCTGACGCTGGTGAAGGCGCAGGGCGACGGCAAGCGGATCGCGGCGGAGATCCTGCGGCGGCTGGCGGGCATTCCGTATCCGCCGGAAGTGATGCGCTGCACGGGCGGA
This sequence comes from uncultured Verrucomicrobiota bacterium, assembly GCA_964402575.1. GTDB lineage: Bacteria > Verrucomicrobiota > Kiritimatiellia > CAIQIC01 > Lenti-01 > Lenti-01. Next base: position 5,485 of record CAYODC010000155.1, on the reverse strand, counting down.
CTGGACCTGCCGATCGAGCTGCGGAAGCGGTCGGTGCGGATGGCGCGCGTGGGCATTCCCGAATTGCCGGCCCATGGCCGCATGGGATTCGACGAGGTGGTGCAGACGTTGCCGCCGGAAGATGCGCAGGCCGAGGCCGAGCGCTGCCTGCGGTGCGACAGGTTCTGCTCGATCTGCACGAGCGTGTGCCCCAACCACGCGTTCCTGACATACGAGTCGGAAGCGTTTTCGGCGGAGCTGGCGTCGTGGACGGTCCGGGGAGGGCAGGCCGTGGCGGGCCAGCCGGAACCGTTTGCGGTGGCGCAGGCGTACCAGACGGCGGTATTGACGGACTTCTGCAACGAGTGCGCCAATTGCGCGACGTTTTGTCCGACGGCGGGGCGGCCCTACGCGGACAAGCCCCGGCTGTATGTGTCGAAGAGCGAATTCGAGGCGCAGGCGGACAACGCGTTCCGGATCGCGGGGACCGGCGGGGCACGGAAGATCGCCGGCCGCTTTGGTGGCGCGACGCATGAGCTGGCGCCGAGGGGCGCGGGCTATGAGTACCGCGCGCCGGGGCTGGTCGTGGAGTTGGATGCGGGCCTGCACCCGGCGGGCGCGCCGAAGATCAGCCTGGCGGAGGGATCGCGCGCCGGATTGGTGCCGGCGGCGGTGATGGCGGTGCTGCTGCGGGGGATCGCGCCGGAACAGTTGCCGCTGGTGCCGGAGTAGCGGCCGGAGGCCGTTGGCTTACGGACGGACCGCGGGGGCCTGCCTCATGCGCAGGCCGTGGAGACCGGGCGCATAGTAGTCGGGCAGATGTTCCGCGGGCCGGAAGCCGAGGCGCTGGTAGAGGCGCTGGGCGGAGAGGTTTTCCGTTTGGACCTCGAGGGTGAGGGTTTGGGCGCCGCGGCGGCGGAGTTCATCCAGGACGGCTTGGGCGAGGCGGGCGCCGAGGCCCCGTCCGCGGAAATCGGGATGGACGGCCAAGGCGTAGAGGCGGCCGGAACGAAGAGTGGGCCCGTGTCGGCGCAGGAGCCCGACGGCCCAGCCGGCGAGGATGCCGTTGTCGCGGGCGAACACCACGCCGGCGTTTGGATTGCGAAGGAGCTCGCGGATCTGGCGGTGGGTGAAGCGTTCGTCGGGGTGGCGGAAACAGAGGGTTTCCATGGCCACCAGGGATTCCAGGTCCGGGCGGGCGACCGGGCGCCGGAGCAAGCTCAGGCGCATGGGGGCGCCGGGTGCATTCATGAATGCGGGTGTTTCCAACCTCCGCCTGGAATCCTGCCGGAACCGCCGGCGCCGGCCGTATTTCGGGGGAGGCGGCGAGCGTCCGATTCCGGAAAATCCACGGCCGGGATTTCCAATGGGGGGGAAGATAGCATCGGGAGGGGAAAAGGAAAGAGGGTTTTTCGGTCGCGGATTCGTGCGGGCGGCGCGGAACGGGGCACCCATTGACAAGGCGGGGAGGTCGCGCTAGTGTTTCGAGCCAATCGCAGCCGGCCGGGGTTATGCCCCGCCGGATGAGATCGAGGTCATCCGCCGCACCGTGCCAAATCCATGCCATCCAGGTTCCGCGCTCTGCCGCGCGCGACCCGAACCGGATCATTGCCATGCAACCGCCCTCCTCTCCTTCAGCGCCCGATTCCATCTTTCTCGATCTGCTGCCGCAACCGACCGATACCACGTGCGGTCCCACGTGCCTGCACGGGCTCTACCGGTTCTACGGGCGGGAACGGCCGCTGGAGCGGATCATCCGCGAGGTGGAGACGGCGCACGGCGGGGGCACGCTGAGCGCCCTGCTGGGCAACCACGCGCTGCACCAGGGATTCGCGGCGCGGATCTACACCTGGAACCTGCGGGTGTTCGATCCGACATGGTTTCCGGCCGAGCCCGGCGCACTGGCGGAGCGGTTGCGGGCGAGCTTGCCCTTGAGGCGGAACCCGAAGCTGCGGCAGGCCATCCAGGCCTTCATCCGGTTTTGCGACGGGGGGGGCGAGGTGCGGATGGAGGTGCTGACGGGTGCGCTGATCCGCCGCTATCTCCACCGGGGCCGGCCTGTCCTGGCCGGCTTGAGTTCCACGTTTCTCTACGGGGATTCGCGGAAGAATCCGGAGACCAACGAGGACCACGACCTGGGGGGGGAGGCGGAGGGCCATTTCGTGGTCTTGACCGGCTACGAACCGGACACGCGCACGGTGCATGTGGCCGATCCCTATGCCGACAATCCTTTCTCGCGGGGCCGGCGCTATACCGTCACGCTGGATCGTCTGATCAACGCGATCCTGCTGGGGGTGCTGTCCCATGACTGCAACCTGTTGATCCTCGAGCCGAAGCCATGAACCACATCCTGCTAGTTGTTGACAATCCCGAGCGCTGGAAGATCGATCTTCCCGGCCTGACGGTGGTGACCGCCCGCCAGTACCTGACGGATCCGCAGGTGCTGCGGTTGCGGAACTGCCGGGTGTACAACCTGTGCCGGCACTACCGCTACCAGAGCGCGGGCTACTACGTGTCGCTGCTGGCGGAGGCGCGCGGGCACCGGCCGGTGCCCAAGATCACGACGCTGCAGGACCTGAAGACCACCTCGATCTACCGGGAGGTGTCGAGCGATCTCGACGAGCTGATCCAGAAGTCGCTGGCGCCGCTGCAGTCGGACGCCTTCACGTTGTCGATCTATTTCACGCAGAACGTGGCGAAGCGCTACGAGCGGCTGGCGCGGCAGTTGTTCAACCTGTTTCCGGCGCCGCTGCTGCGGGCGGAGTTCAAGCGCGACGAGGAGCGGATCTGGACGCTGTCGAACATCAGCCCGATCTCGGCGTCGGGGATTCCGCCGGAGCACCAGGAGATGGTGGTGCAATTCGCGCGGGACTATTTCTCGCGCGGGAACCTGCATGTGCGGCGGCGGGTGCAGCCGCGGTTTTCGCTGGCGATCCTGGCCGATCCGGGGGATCCGACGCCGCCGTCGGATGCGCGGGCGCTGCAGCGGTTCATCCGGGCGGCGGAGAACCACTCGATCGAGGCGGAAATCATCACGCGCGACGACTACGGGAGCCTGCCGGAATACGACGCGCTGTTCATCCGGACCACGACGGTGGTGAACAACTACACGTTCCGCTTTTCGCGGCGGGCGCAGTCGGAAGGGCTGGTGGTGATCGATGATCCCGATTCGATCGTGCGCTGCGCCAACAAGGTTTTTTTGGCGGAGCTGTTCGAGCGCAACCACATTCCGGCGCCCAAGACGGTGATCGTGCACAAGGAAAACAAGAACCTGGTGCTGATGCAGCTGGGGCTGCCGTGCATCCTGAAGCAGCCGGACTCGTCGTTTTCGCAGGGCGTGATCAAGGTGAAGACGACGGAGGAATACGAGGCGGCCATCGACCAGCTGCTGGACAAGTCGGACATGATCATCGCGCAGGAATTCGTGCCGACGGACTTTGACTGGCGCATTGGGATCATCGACCGCAAGCCGCTGTATGCCTGCCGGTATTACATGGCGCGGGGGCACTGGCAGATCTACGACCACACCAAGAAGGGGGCGGCCAGCTACGGCCGGGCGGACACGCTGCCGGTCGACAAGGCGCCGGAGTCGGTGGTGCAGACGGCCTTGAAGGCGGCGAACGCCATTGGGGACGGGCTGTACGGGGTGGATGTCAAAATGGTCCAGGACAAGCCGGTGGTGATCGAGGTCAACGACAATCCCAGCATCGAGTCGGACGTGGAGGACCATGTGTTGAAGGACGCGCTGTACGACACGGTCATGGATGTGTTCCGGCGGCGGCTGGAGCGCAGCGGGGATCGCCATTTCAGCTAGGCGGGACGGGGTCATGACCGCGTCCCGCTACGGCCTGTTCGAGCGCTACGGCGTCGAGCTTGAATACATGATTGTGGATGCCGGCACCCTGCAGGTGAAGCCGCTGGCGGACCGCGTGGTGGTGCCGGGGCGCGGGCGGGGGGGGCGCAACGAAGTCCGCCACGGGGCGGCGCGTTGGTCCAACGAGCTGGTGATGCATGTGGTGGAGCTGAAGACCGACGGGCCCAGCCGGACGCTGGACGGCCTGGACGTCCTGTTCCAGGGCGAAGTCCGCCATGTGGACGGCCTGCTGGCGGAACATGGCGCGCGCCTGCTGCCGACGGCGATGCATCCGTGGATGGATCCGCGGCGGGAGACGCGCCTGTGGCCGCATGGCAACCGGGCCATCTACGAGACATTCGACCGCCTGTTCGACTGCCGGGGCCATGGATGGTCCAACCTGCAGTCCGTTCACCTGAACCTGCCGTTCCGGGGCGACGAGGAATTCCGGAGGCTGCACACGGCCATCCGGCTGCTGCTGCCGCTGCTGCCGGCGCTGGCGGCCAGTTCGCCGTTCGTGGAAGGGCGCGCCGCGCCCATGCTCGACATGCGCCTGGAGGCCTACCGCCACAACTGCGACCGGGTTCCTTCGATCGCCGGGCACATCGTTCCGGAGTGGATTCCGACGCCGGCCGGCTACGAGCGGCGGATCCTCGACCGCATCCAGCGCGACCTGGAGCCGCTCGGGGCGGGGGGCGTGTTGCATGCCGAGTGGGTCAATGCCCGCGGGGCGATTGCGCGGTTCTACCGCCAGACGATCGAAATCCGCGTGCTCGACATCCAGGAGTGCCCGCGGGCCGATCTCGCGATCCTCCAATTCATCGTGGCCGTGCTGAAGCCGCTGGTGGAGGGGACCCTTTCGCCGTACCTCGACCAGAAAAACCAGCGGGTGGGAGATCTGGAGGCGCATTTCCTGGGGGCGGTCCGGGATGCGGAGGAGTCGCGGATTGCGGATCGCCGCTATTTGCGGGCGCTGGGCATGGACGGGCGGGGCAGCGCGCGGGCGGGCGAGGTGCTGCAATCGCTGCTGGAACGGACGGCGCCCCGCGGCGCGCCGTGGCGGCCGACGGTGGAATTCATCCTGAGCAAGGGGTGCCTGTCGCGGCGCATCCGGCGGGCCGCCGGCGTCCGGCCCGGCGCCGGCCGGTTGCAGGCGGTGTATGCGCGCCTGGCGGATTGCCTGCGGCGCGGGGAACTGTTCGAGCCGTGAGCGGGGGGGGAAAGGAAAAGCGCCGCGGCGTGATCGCCGCGGCGCTGGATCTAGCGGGGTTTCCGCTGATTATTAGGATTAGTAGCGGTTGCGGCGTCCGCCGCCGTATCCGCCGCCGCTGCCGCCGCCGCTGCCGCCGCCGAAGCCACCGCCGCGGGGGCGGTCTTCGCGGGGGCGGGCCTCGTTGACGACGAGCGCGCGGCCGCCGGCATCGGTGCCGTTGAGACCGGCGATGGCCTTGTTGGCATCGTCCGCGTTGGACATTTCCACGAACGCGAAGCCGCGGGGGCGGTCGGTCATGCGGTCCATGATGAGGTTGCAGCTGGCGACATCGCCGTAGGCGGCGAACATCTGGCGAAGTTCGCCTTCGGTGATCTCAAAGGAGAGGTTTCCGACGTAGAGTTTGGTAGCCATGGTTGTGTTCTTTCTGCTCCGGGGGATTG
>CAYODC010000154.1:0-5600 GCA_964402575.1 uncultured Verrucomicrobiota bacterium | reverse complement strand
CTCCGAACATCCGCCCCCGCCCCGGCAGCGGCGCCACCCCCGCCCCCTGCAACAACACACGATAGCGCACCGCCCTCAGCCACGTTTGGCCCACTTGCGCCAACGCATATGCCGCCCATACCCCCCAGCCCATCCCCCACAGCGCCTGCGCAACATCCTGCACCGGCTTCTCCGCTTCACGGAACAACAGCCACAAGATCCCCGCGGACACGGCCAGCGACAACAATAGGCGCAACCCCTTCTTCATGGAGTCATCCTACCCCACGTTTGGGCTTTTTGAACTCTAAATCGCACCCGGCGCAACGGTTCGCAAGCGCCGCAGGACGATTCTGGGGCCTGGCGCCTGGTTGGGAATCCCTCCATTTGATTTTCCGGTCTGGCTGTTCAATTCGGCGTTTGCGTTCCTTTCGTGTCGCTTGCGACTCTTGCGTTGCATGGATCAAAGGATTTGGATGCGTTGGCCCTGCCGGACCCCTCCTCCCGCATTGACGCTGCCAGGGGAATGCGCTTTGCTTCACTCCACCACCCCGATCCACACCCATACATTTCCCATGAACCACCTTGTCAATACCATGAAACCTGCGCTGAAATGCCTAGCCCAACTGGGGCATCACATCCTGTTGTGGCTGGGAGTGATCGCCTTGCTGCTCGGGGCGCTGCAGTTCACGAATCTACCGTGGCTCGCCTACAAACGCCTCGCCGACGTCCCCCATCCCTCCTCTCGCAACCCCACCATCATCCTGCTGATGGGCGGCGACGGGGTTCCTGGCGAATCCAGCTTGCTGCGCACGTTTTATGCCGCCCGCGCCGCCGAGCAATATCCCCGCGCCCGGCTCCTGGTCGCCATGCCATTCGGGACCAGCCAGTCGTCGGCTTCGCGTGCCTATTTGGACGAACTGCAGTTGCGCGGCGTTCCCCCGAAACGGATGTCGGTCCTAGCCGGCGGCAACAACACCCGCGAACAATCCTTGCGTCTGGCCGAACATCTCGGCCCGAACGCGACAACCGAAGCCGTGCTGGTGGTCAGCGATCCTTCCCATATTCGCCGTGTGGCCGGCAGCTTGCGTGGCGCGGGTGTTGTTCACGTCGCCGCCATGCCCGCCCATCCCTTTTCCATCGAGGATACCCCCCCTTGGACAACCCTCGCGGATTCCATTCCCCTCTCCCCCACACGACAAACCGATTCCACCCCCCCTCTTCCTCCCCCTTCCACCCGGATTTCGGCCCGCTGGAGATACGACATCTGGACCCAGTTGGGCTTGTCCCTAAAGGCGCTCCGAGAATATGTCGCGATCGCCTATTACCATTTTCGTGGCTGGATGGCCTCTGGGTAATAATGACCATAACACATTCCCACGATGGCCATTACTTCTATTTCTAGTATTTATAAATATTAGATCGTTCCAGTTTTTATAAATACTGGAAATTATACCCCGACTGATCCGCGAAATAGCGAAGGGCATAAGCTCACGGTGACCCGCCGTTCCAAGCCGTCGGCCATCAGCCAAACCCCGTCCGGATTCAAATCGTCGGCTCTGACCACCCGCAGAATCCCGGTTTGATCCCCCGCTTCTGGCGCCAATTCGGCCAGCCGGTTAGGCGCCTGCATCACGCTGTTCAGATTCAACCGGTTCCCCTCGCGCCCGGGAAACAAAGCAAAATACAAGATGTTCATCTCCACCAACTCGCCAAAAAAATGCGTGCCCAGCGAAACGTCCGGCGTCAGGAATTCGTGCATCATCATCAGCTCGCAGATAGCGCGCATGTGGTTGATTTCCGAAAACCGCACGGGAACCCCCAGCGAGGCCATGTGCGTGCCCCACCGCCCCGGGCCGATGGCCAGCGCCGAACTGCCGCCCATCCCCAGCGCGCGGTTGACCAAACCCACCGCCCGCGCCAATCCATGCCGGGCTTGCTCGGGCAGCGGTCCGTACCTCTCCGGCACCACCAGCACCAGCCAGTCCACGCGCTCCACGCGACTGTGCCCCACCACCGCGCCCCTCCCTTCCAGCAACACGTCTTCCACCGGACACTCCACCAGCGGCACCGTGGGCGCATGCGTTCCCTGCACCTGCAACGGCCGGCATTGGAGCAGATTCACCAGATAGCGCCGTCCGTCCGGTAAAAAGTTAACCGTGAACTCGATGTCCACCGGCTTGCCATACACCCCCTCCAGCGTCTTGAGCAAAAGCCGGAAGTCCTCCACGAACGGCGTCCGGGTCAGCAATCCCTCAAAGGTCAGGATGCGCAACCCTTCTTGCGTTTCCGACGTGAACAACTCCACCGGCACGCCTTGTGCGCACGGCAGCAGATCGGAAAAATCCCCCGCCGCCAAGCGCCCCGCATCCAGATCCATGTAATCCATCTTGCGCTGCGAGTGGCGGATGATCTCGTCGAGGCTGCCCTCCGGTCGCCGCAGCGGCGCATTCAGCGCCACCACCCGCGTATAGTCGTCGTCGACGCGGTCCACCGCCCGCGTGCCCAGCCCGTACACCAGCCGCAGCACACCCGCCTTCGGGTCGATCTCCGGCCCCCACACAAAGGGATTATAGGAGAAACCCACCCCGGCCAACTGCGGATAAAACGCCCGCCCCTGCAGCTCGCCAGTCACCCGCATCACCAGCAGCGCCATCTGTTCGTCGCGCTTCAACAGCCCGTGGCGCTCGCGATACGCCAGCGCCTCCCGGCTCATGCTGCTGGCATACACCGACCGGATGGCGTCGAGAAACGACCGCAGCCGCTCCTCGATCCCGCCTTGGTTCGCGCAGAACACGCTGTCGTATTTGCCCGCAAAGGAATTGCCGTAAGCATCCTCCAGCAGCGAGCTCGACCGCACGATCACCGGATACTGCCCGAAATAATCCAGCAGCTTCTCGAACAGCCCCATCTCGTACGCGGAAAACTTTCCGTTGAGAATGCGCTCCTGCGCCTCCTCCACGCCATCCAGAAAGGTGTCGGGCGAGTGCTGCTTCTCCCGGATCTCCCACAGCCCGTTGCGGACCAGAAACGTGTAGAAGATGTCCGACCCGATATAGAACGAATCATGTTCCTCCAGCTTCGCCCCCAGCTCCGGGCATTCGCGCTCGGCGATCTTCCGGGCCACCAGCATGCCCACCGCCTTGCCGCCGATCAGCCCCGTGCCGCACATCCGCCAGCGCACCTCCAGCACATCCTTCAAGGTCAGGTACCGGTGCACCAGCGGCAGCATCGATTCGTCCCGCGTGATCATCATCCCGACCAACTGGCGCTTGAGCTCCTCCGCCTCCGGCCCGCACGGATCCGTCCGCAGCGCCTCCTCGGCCCGCCGCGCCACGTCGTCCCCGTAGGTTTCGATCACGGAAGTGTTGGGCAGCGCCCGCCCCATCACCTGCGTCAGGCGCGCGCTCGACCGCACCGTCTCGAACCGCTCGCCGCCGTCCCACTGCAGCATCTGGTGGATCGTCGGCGAATGCCGGAACTGCGTCTTGACCGGCAGCACATACAGCCAGCCATCGAGCCCGTACACCTCCAGGAAGATCTGCGTCGTGCTGCGCACGGGATCCACCGCATGCCGCGAATGGCGGCCCCGCAGCAACCCAAAATAGGCCACCGTCTCCAGCCGGAACAGATACGGACACGTCAGCAGGAAGAAGTTGCCCAGCATCGCGTCCGAACACCAGTTCGTCGCCAGATCCGACAGGCAGTCGAACAGGTAGTACGCGCCGAGACCCCGCTCACCGACCACCTCGTGGATCCGGTGCAAAAAAACTTCAAACCCCGCTTCGGGCTCCAGCCGGCACTCTTCGCAGAAGCCTTCCGGCACCAGCCGGTCGTGCCGCGCAAACCGGAAATACACCAGCTCGCGCCCGTCGCGCTTCGCCGCCTCCGCGTAAGGCGCCGCCAACCGCCGGTACTGCTCGATGTCGTCGACATTCCAGACGATGTTGTCCCCCGCCAGAATCCCCGTCAACGCCGCATCCAGCTGCGGCAACCCTGTCGTATCGATCGGAACATTGTTTTTGGGCATGCGGGAATCAGGGGTTCAGGGTTCAAGACGGGTTAATTGAAGTCTTTGGGAATTTCATGGCTGGCGGCCTTTCTCCAAATGCTGCCCGCCATCCACGAACAGAATTTGCCCCGTCACCGCTTCGCTTTCCGCCAGGAAAGCCACCGCCCTCGCCACGTCCTCCGGCGTCGGCCGCCGTCCCAGCGGGATCGCACCGGCCGGCTCGCGCACGCCTTCCGGCGCCAGCACGGGCCCCGGCGCAACCCCGTTCACCCGCGTCCACGGCGCCCCCTCCCGCGCCAGGCGCGCCACCGATTCCGCCAGCTCGCGCTTTCCCGCCGCATACCCGTCAAACTCCCCCGCGTCCTCCCGCGCAATGCGCGCATCCAGCAAGTGGATGACGCACCCCCCGCCCTTTTGCGCCGCCACCATCCGCGCCATGTCCAGCGGCGCCTCCACGTTCACTGCGCGCATCCGCCCCGAATCCGCCTCCCCGTCCTTCCCGAACAGCGCCGCGTTGTTCACCAGGATGTCCACCCGCCCCATCCATTCCGCCGCCTCGCGGAACACCCATTCGCGCTCCCGCGAATCCGCCAAATCCCCTTTCACGGAAAATACTCCGTGTTTCAGTACCCGGCTCAACGCCGTCGCGTCCGCTTCGGAGTGCCGGTAGTGTACCGCCACGCTCGCTCCCCGCGCCGCCAACTCGCGGCAGATGGCGGCGCCAATGCGCCGCGCCCCACCGGTCACCAGCGCCGATTTCCCCTGCAGATTGCCCACGGCGCTCATGCCCGCCCGAGGCTCATCCCTTCTTCCGTCGGTCGATCACCCGCACCGCCTTGCCCTCCGACCGGGGCGTGCTGCCCGGCTCCACCAGGCGGACCCGCGCATGCACCCCCAACGCAGTCTCCAGCTTGTGCTCGATCTTCTCCTTCATCGCCTGCTGCTTCTGCATCTCGTCGAAAAACAGCCCCTCCGTCACCTCCACCTGCACGTCCAGCGTATCCAGCGCCCCCTCGCGGCTCACCACGATCTGGTAATGCGGTGCCACTCCCTCGACGGCCAGCAGCGCGGCCTCCACCTGCTGGGGATACACGTTCACGCCCCGGATGATCAGCATGTCGTCGCTGCGCGCCGCCACCTTGCTCATCCGCCGCCCCGTCCGCCCGCACCGGCAGTCGCCCGGCAGGAACGTGCACAGGTCGCGCGTCCGGTAGCGCACCACGGGGATCGCTTCCTTCGTCAGCGTGGTCAACACCAGTTCTCCGCCCGCCCCGGCCGGATCCGGCGCCGGCCGCCCCGTGGCCGTCTCGATCAGCTCGGGCAGGAAATGGTCCTCGGCAATGTGCATCCCGTTCTGCTCCACGCATTCGCAGGAAACCCCGGGCCCCATCACCTCGCTCAAGCCGTAGTTGTCCGTCGCAAACACGCCCAGGTTGTGCTGGAGCGCCTGCCGCATCCCCTCCGTCCACGCCTCCCCCCCGAACAGCCCCAGGCGCAGCCGGATCCGCTCCCGCTGCGGCGTCTTCGCAATCAGCTCCGACAGGTGCATCCCATAGGACGGCGTGCAGATCAGCACCGTTGAACCGTAGTCCTTCATGATCTGGATCTGCCG
>CAYODC010000153.1:661-5659 GCA_964402575.1 uncultured Verrucomicrobiota bacterium | reverse complement strand
AATCTTCAATATTCAATGTTCAATATCCAATATCCAATTGGGGCAGAAAGGGAAATGACGGCGAGCCCAGAGGTGGCGCCCCACTCGGAACCCCCCGTCGCGCTTCTTCTCCTCGAAACTTGAACATTGGATATTTGGACATTGGATATTCATCCATCTGTGAACGGGGGGATGACAGGTGCTCCAGGTCAGTGAAACGGGGTTGCGCCCGCGGCGGAAACTTTTGACGGAAACTTTTGATTGCCAAAATCCGGGGACTTGGGCATTGTGCACGGTCGATTTCGGCGCCCCCATCGTCTAGAGGCCTAGGACGCCAGGTTCTCATCCTGGTAACACCGGTTCGAATCCGGTTGGGGGTGCCATTTTTTGTGTCCGGATTCGGGGGGGATGATTCTGTTTTGACGGACGGGGGGGGGATGTGCAATAACGGTTGACCCGGATATGCCATGGGAGAGGTTCCTTGGGATATGGCCGGCGGGCCTGAAAACGAATCCGATACCGATGAGGAAAGAGAACAGCCTAGCGAGCTTGGTGGCGGTTGTGTGCGGTGCCGCGACGATTGCGGGGGGGGGCGTGCCGTTGACGCACAGTGCGACGCTGCGGCCCACGCCGGGGCCGGAGGCCACGGCATTCCTTCGTTTTGATCCGGCGGGTGCGGGGGTGGCACCGACGGGGCGGATGGACACGGCCGGTGCGGCGTCGCTGGCGGTGACCAACGTGGAGGTGGCGGGCAGTTGGGACACGTGGACGGGGCGATATCCGCTGGCGCAGACCGACGGGTCGCTGTGGGAACTGGATGTGCGGACGCTGGCGGCGAGGCTGGGCCAGCACGAGTTCAAATTCATTGTCAATGGCCAGTGGGAATCAGGGGCGAACCGGGCGTTGCCGATCAACCTGGATGGGGTGATCGAGCCGCCGCCGGAGCTGATCCAGCGGGCGGTGGTGGATGCGACCAACATGATCCGGGTGTTTTTCCGCAAGAACCTGCCGCGGGGGGTCAAGCCGGTGGCGACGCTGGATCCGCCGGTGCCGGTGTTGTGGACGGAAGTGGTGACAGAGATGGAGGACGCGCGCCAGACGGGCTATATTTTCTCGCAGGGGTTGGTGACGTTCCTGTTCGACCAGGCGACGTACGGGCTGGATTTGTCGAGGACGACGAAGGTGGTGGTGGCGGGGAATTTCAATGGCTGGGACGGGGGGGGCTGGGACAAGCGCTGGGTGTTGAAGCGGGGGAAGATGGCGGGGACGTGGGAAGGTTCGGCCCAGTTGGACGGGATGCGCCTGCCGCCGGGGGAAAAGGACCTGGTGTTCAAGTTCGTGCTGGACGGCAAGGAGTGGTTGCTGCCGCCGGAGGCGGCCCCGAACGCGCAGGCGGACGGCAAGGGGAGCGTGAACCTGAAGCTGGATCTGTTCCGGGCGGGGGGGGCGGAGATCCGGGTGCACACGACGGAGCCGCTGGACCTGACGGTGAACTACGTGCTGCGGCTGGACGGCCTGGGGGAGCGCCCGCTCGGGGTGCAGACGACGCCGGACGGGGTGTTTGACAAGATGCCGGCGAGCGGGAAGGCGATGGGGGTGACGCTGGACAAGGAGCGGGGGATCACGACGTACCGGCTGTTTGCGCCGCGGGCGCGCAACGCGTGGGTGTGTTTCTTCGACCGGCCGATGGCGGTGACGTGGACGCCGGAGTTCCGGCGGTTTCCGCCGGCGGCGGAATACCGGATGTGGAAGGATCCGGCGGACGGGGTGTGGGAGATTTCGGTGCATGGGCTGGACGTGGGGCGATACTACGGGTTCCGGGTGGACGGTCCGGACGGGGACGGGGAGCTGTTCAACGCGGACAACGTGGTGGGGGATCCGTACGGGCGGGCGGCGGCGAACGCGGACGGGTTGACGATCGTGGTGGATCCGGAGGCGACGAACGAGTGGTTCAGCGGCTGGACGGACCAGGGGTGGGAGACGCCGGATCCGCAGGACGTGGTGATCTACGAGTGCCATGTGCGCGGGATGACGGTGCATCCGTCGTCGGGGGCGCCGTCGGGGGCGCGGGGCAAATACGCCGGGTTGGCGGGGACGCGGGGGAAGGGGACGGGGCTGGACCATTTGAAGGCGCTGGGGGTGAACACGATCGAGTTCCTGCCGGTGCACGAGTTTTCGGAGAGCCAGGACCCCTACAACTGGGGCTATGCGACGGTGTATTATTTTGCGCCGGAGAGCAGCTATGCGCAGGAACCCGAGAAGGGGTCGGCGTACCACGAGTTCAAGCAGCTGGTGAACGACCTACACAACGAGGGGTTTGCGGTGGTGCTGGATGTGGTCTACAACCACGTGGGGGGGCCGAACATTTTCGCGACGATCGACAAGAAGTACTATTTCCGGCTGAATCCGGACCTGGGATTTTCGAACCACAGCGCGTGCGGGAACGATTTCAAGACGGAGGCGCCGATGGCGCGGAAGCTGATCGTGGACCACATCCGCTACTGCATGACGGAATTCCACGTGGACGGGTTCCGGCTGGACCTGGCGGAGCTGGTGGACATGCGCACGATGCTGGAGATCCGCGACGCGGCGCGGGCGATCAATCCGAAGGCGATCTTGATTTCGGAGCCGTGGAGTCCGGGGCGCGGGGAGAACAAGTACCAGTTGCGGGGGACGGGCTGGTCGGCGTGGAACAACGATTTCCGGTATGCGGCGAAGGATTTTGCGCGGGGGCGTGGCAACCGGGAGTGGCTGCAGAACAGCCTGTTCGGGTCGGTGAACACGTGGGCGTTGAATCCGCTGCAGCCGGTGAACTACCTGGAGAGCCACGACGACATGGCGTTCATGGACGAGATCAGCAGCGAACCCGGCGGGGACGGGCGGAAGCTGAACGACCGGGACGTGGCGCTGAACCGGCTGGCGGCGACGGTCCTGTTCACGTCGCTGGGCAAATCGATGATCTACGAGGGGCAGGAGTTTTTGCGCAGCAAGTGGGGGATCCAGAACACGTACAACCGCGGGGACGCGGTGAACGCGGTGCGCTGGACAGACCGGGAGCGGCCGCTGGCGAAGCAGGCGCTGGACTACTATGCGGGGTTGATCCGGTTGCGCAGGAGCGAAGAGGGGGCGGCGTTCCGGGTGGCGCAGCGTCCGCCGAAGAGCTATTACCGCTGGATCATGCCCGCGAATCCCAAGTTGCTGGGGTACGTCGTCAACGTGCCGGAGCTGCATGCGGGCCGCGGCTTCGCGGTGCTGCTGAACGCCGACGACCAGCCCCAGCGCATGGCCGTGGAGCTGCGGGGGGACAGCGACTGGAAGATGGTGGGCAACGGGCGGGAGATCAACCGGCAGGGGGTGGCGCCGCGCGGCTGGCCGGCGGGCAAGCCGCCGCCGACGTGGCCGGCCGGCTGGCAGGGCGAGATCCTCCTGCCGCCGCTGGAATCCGTGATCATGATGAACGGATTTTGACGGGGGGCGCGGTGGAGTTTCTCGAACAACTGCTGCACCGCTTGTCCGGGGAATGTCCGGAGGTGCGCGGGGTGTGGATTGGTCCGTACTGGACGGCGGTGCAGACCGAGCGGGGAACGGGGCTGGCCACGACGCTGCTGGAGGAGGGTGCGACGCACGGGGAGCATGCGCAGCGGATGCCGGGGGCGGGGAACCTGTCCCGGATGTCGGCCCGCGAGCTGGCGGAGGGCGTGCTGGACGACTTTCCGCTGGCGCGCAGCGTGGGCCTGGCGGCGCTGAACGCGCTGCTGCCGGAACCGCAGGGGCGGATCACGGAGCGCAATGCCGGGGAGCTGGCGGTGGAGAAGGGGGCGGGCCGGACGGTCGGGGTGGTGGGGTGGTTCCCCTTCATTCCGCAGTTGAAGAAGGTGGCGGCCGGAGTGGAAATCTTCGAGAAGGATCCGGCGACGGGATATGCGCTGACAGAGGAGCGCGCGGCGCGACTGGCGCGCTGCGACGGGGTATGCATCACGGCTGCGGCGCTGTTGAACCGGACGCTGGAGGGGCTGCTGGAGGCGGTGCGGCCCGGGGCGTGGAAGATCCTGGTGGGGCCGTCGGCGCCGTTGTGCCGGGAGGCGCTGGCGCTGGGGTTCGAGGCGATTTGCGGGGCGCGGGTGACGGAAACGGAGCCGGTGTTGCGGGTGATCCAGCAGGGCGGCTGCTTCCAGCAGATCCGCCGGACGGGCGGGGTGCGGCTGCTGAACCTGGAGGGGTGAAAGAGAAAGGCCGGGGGGCCGAACGGATACATCCACGGGGAAAGCCCGCGGGGGTCTGGGGGCATCGGAGCCTGGATCTATTGCGGGGCGCGGCGGAGGAGGGCGAGGGTTTCCATGTGGAAGGTGTGGGGGAAGAGGTCGAAGGGTTCGATGGCTTCGAGACGGTAGGGGGCTTGGAGGAAGAGCTTGAGGTCGCGGGCGAGGGTGGGGGGGAGGGCCTGGTTGACGTCGGCGGCGATCATGTCGACGTTGGCGATGCCGTTGAGTTCGAGGTTCTGGCGGGCGGCCTCGACGGAGGGTTCCCATTGTTCGGCGCCGATGACGCGGTTGGCGACGGCGGCGAGGTGGAGGGCGATGGGGCCGGTGCCGGCGAAGAGGTCGAGGGCGACGGCGGGGCGTCCGTGGAGGGCGGCGAGTTCGCGGACGCGGGCGAAGAGTTTTTCGGCCTGGGCGGTGTTGCTCTGGAAGAAGGTGTCGGGGCCGATGCGGAAGCGGAGTCCGTTGAGGGTTTCCTCGAGGAAGCCAGGCCCTTTGAGAAGGGTGCGGGTTTCGGGGCGGGGGGAGCCGTAGATGTTGGTGTCGATGGAGAAGAGGATCGAATCGGCGAGGTCGTCGAGGGCGGCGAGGAGGCGGGCGGCGAAGGCGTCGTCGGGGGTGGTGGTGACGAGCTCGACCATGCGCTGGCGGGTGTTGCGGGCTTCGCGGATGGTGAGGGAGCGCAGGCCGGGGGTTTTCTTGATCTCGTGGAAGGCGGGGATGCCGAGTTCAAGGGCGAGGGCGACGGTGCGGCGGACGA
>CAYODC010000153.1:0-651 GCA_964402575.1 uncultured Verrucomicrobiota bacterium | reverse complement strand
TTCGGACTGGAGGAGGCAGCGGTCGGCGGGGAGGATGTGGATGAAGCTGCCGCGGCGGTGGAGGCCGAGGCGGAGTTCGCCGTCGAGGGTGGTGCCGAAGGTGAAGACCATCTTGTTGCGGTAATCGTCGGCCTGGGGGGCGGGCACGAGGTCGCGGACGAGTTCCTGGGCGCCGGGGATGCCGTAGAGGGCTTCGACGAGGACGTCCTTCTTGAAGCGGAGCTGGGCGGGATAGGCGCAGTGGCGGAAGCTGCAGCCGCCGCAATCGCCGGTGAGGGCGCATTCGGAGGGGACGCGCTCGGGGGCGGCGGCGAGCACTTCAACGGCGCGGCCGAAGGCGAAGTTTTTCTTTTTCTTGTAGAGGCGGGCGCGGACGGTTTCGCCGGGGAGGGCATCATCGACGAAGACAACGAAGCGGTCGGCGCGGGCGAGGTAGAGCTTGAGGGGGACGAGGGTGTGGCCCTTGATCTGGAGGATGCCGGAGAGGCGGTCGAGCTCGCGGCGGTGCATGAGGACTTTCTTGGGGCGGTCGGGCTCGTGGGCGTTGAAGCCGGACTTGGCGGCGAGGTAGGGCTGGATGCGCATGCCGTAGATGAACAGTTCGCCCTTGTCGAACGCGGCGTAGGCTTCGGCGAGGCTGGCTTGGCCGGC
>CAYODC010000152.1:0-5714 GCA_964402575.1 uncultured Verrucomicrobiota bacterium | reverse complement strand
TGCCGCGGACCGCTGCCCGCTTCGTCGGAATCCATGAGCCACGGCGCCGTCTATGCCGCCCGCCCCGACGCCCACGCCGTGATCCACATCCACGACCCGACGATGTTCCGCATGCTGAGCCGCGAAGGCGCCCCGCAGACCCCCGCCGACGCCGCCTTCGGCACCCCCGAAATGGCCCGCGCCGTCGGACGCCTCGCCGCCACCCTCCCCCCCGTCGCCGTCCTGGTCATGGCCGGTCACGCGGATGGCCTCATCGCCTTCGCCCCCGATCCCCTCACCGCCCGCGACGCCCTGTGGGACATCTACGTGCGCTCCCGGCGCGATTAACGCGCGTCCAATTTCTTCTTCAGCATCGGCCCGACTTCTTCGACGTCGCCTGCACCCACCACCAACACCCAATCGCCCGGCTTCCACCGCGCGGCCACCCGCTCCGCCGCATCGGCCAGATTCTCGGCCAGTTCGCCCGAAACGCCGGACTGTCGCCCAAAATGCCTCAGTAAGTCCTCCGAGGTTCCGCCCGCCAGCGGCGGTTCGCTGGCCGCATAGACCGGCGCCAAAATCACGCCGGCCACCCCGTCGAAGGCCAACGGAAACTCCTTCCCCAGCGCCAGGGTCCTCGTATAGCGATGCGGCTGGAACACCGCCCAGATCCGCCCGGCCCCGGCCTGCCGGGCGGCATCCATCAGCGCCCGGATTTCCGAAGGATGGTGCGCATAGTCGGCAATGATCCGGATGCCGTGCGCCTCCGCCACCACCTCGAACCGCCGTTTCGGCAGCGCAAATCCCGCCAATGCCGCGCAGGCGGCCTCCCATGCGATCCCGCACCCGGCACAGGCCGCCAGGGCGGCCAGGGCGTTGAGCACGTTGTGGCGCCCCGGCAACGGCAGGAATACCGAACTCCGCCCCCCCCCGGGCGCCCGCACCGCAAACCGCGTGCCCCCCGCTCCGGCGGCCAGCTCCTCCGCCCGGAAATCCGCTCCCGCCGCCAAACCATAGGAGATCCCTCCGACCTCCGCCCCGATCCGGGCGGCCTCCGGATCGTCGGCGCAATACACCACCGATTTCGCCTGCCGCGCAAAGGCCCGGAAACATTCCATCATGGCTTCTTTCGAGGCAAAATGCTCCATGTGATCGAATTCGACGTTTGTGATCACCGCCATTTCCGGCGCATAATGCGCCAGCGTGCCATCGCTTTCATCGGCTTCGATCGCCAGCCATTCCGACTTGCCGACTCCCGCCGGCGCCCCGTCCGGCGGCAGCTCGCCACCAATGCACCACGAAGGATCCGCCCCGCACCCGCGCAGCAGATGCGCGACCATCGAGGAGGTGGTCGTCTTGCCGTGCGTCCCGGACACCGCCACGGTTTTCCAGCCCTCCGCCAGCACCGGCAACACCTGTCCGCGGCGATACAGCGGAATCCCCCGCCGCGCCGCTTCGGCGCGCTCCGGATGTTCCGGCGCAAGCGCCGGACTGAAGACGGCCCAATCGACTCCCTCCAGATGCGCCGGATCGTGCCCCGTCACCGCCGGAATCCCGCAGGATCGCAGCCACGCCATCGTGCGGGGCGCCCCGCCGTCGCACCCCGTCACCACCATTCCCCTTGCCGCCAGCAGCCGCGCCACGCCCGCCATGCCGATGCCGCCCACCCCCATCAAATGCACGCGCGCCCCGGGGGTTTGAATCCACTTGCGAACTTCGGCCCGCCAACTGCCGCTTCCGTCCATCATGGCTTGCGCGCGCACGCCTCCACCAGCGTCGCCAGCGCCGCCGTCCCGTCCTTGACGCCCTCCCGGAGCGCCGCCTCGCGCAGGCGTTCCAGCCGCTCCGGATGCCGCAGGGTCTGCGCCAAATAGGCTTCCAGCCACTCCGGCGTCAACGCCGACTCGTCCACCACATCCGACGTGCCGCGCTTCTCCAGCGCCCGCGCATTGGCCGTCTGGTGATCCATCGCAGCCAGCGGATACGGCACAAATAGCGCCGGAAGCCCGAAAAAGGCCAGTTCCGCGCAGGTCGATCCCCCCGCGCGGCAAATCGCCAGGTCGGCGGCATGATACAAGGGGGCCATGTATTTCGTGAAGGCAATGACCTCGGCCTCCACTCCCGCCCGGCCATAGGCGTCCCGCACCCATGTCTCGTCCTTCTTGCCCGTCAAGTGCGCAACGGTAAACGATCCCCCCCGGGCTTTCAGCCGCGCCAGGGCTTCGGTCACCACCTCGTTCAACCGGTGGGCCCCCATGCTTCCGCCAGCGATGAACAATCGCAACGGCGAATGAGCGGCCGCCTCGCGTGCCGGCAATCCTCGCGCGGCTTCCGTCAGCTCCGCCCGCAGCGGAATGCCCACCACCGACAACTGGGCCCGGTGCAGATAAAAACGGGTTTCCTCAAACCCCGCCGCCACCGCCGCCGCCCTGCGCGCAAACAGCCGTACCGCCTTCCCCGGAATCACATTGGCCTCGTGCAGCACGATCGGCACCCCCAGCAGGCGCGCCGCACCGCAAGGCCCCACCGAGGCGTAGGACCCCATCGCCAGCAGGACATCCGGCACGTTCCGGCGCATCTCGCGCCCGCAGCGCAGGACCGCTTGCGCCAGTTTCCAGCCCGCCTGCACCGACTTCCAGGAAAGGCCCGACGGAAATCCCTGCGCCGGCACTTCCACCAACGGACCGTCCCAGTCCCGGCGCGCCGATTGCTCCTCGTCGCGTCCCGTCATCCACAAGGTCACGTCATGCCCCCGGCGGAGCAGCTCCCGCGCCGTCGCCAAGCCCGGAAACACATGCCCCCCCGTTCCTCCGCACGCCACCGCCACTTTCATCTCTTCACTCCTTCAGCTGCCAGCAGCCAGCGTTTCCAGGCCAACCCCGAAGAAAATCCTCCCAGGCGGCCTCCCGCCGCCACCACGCGATGGCAGGGCACGAACAACGGCAGCGGATTCGCCCCGCAGGCCCCGCCGGCCGCCCGCGCGGCTCCCGGATGTCCCGCCCGCCGCGCCAGCTCCGCATAGGTCACCGTGTGCCCGCGCGGAATCGCACACAAGGCCCGCCAGATGTCGCGCCGGAACTCCGTCCCCACGGCCCATGTCTCCGGATCCAGCGCCGGGCGACGCCCCGGCGTGCGCCCTTCCAGCACCGCCCGCGCATATTCCACGGACCGGCTCAAGGCTTCCGGGACCGCCGCAGGCAAATGCACGCGAATCACCCGCAAGCCGGCCGCCCGCGCCGGCGCTCCGGGCAGCGCGCATTCCGCCACGCCCCGCTGATCGGCGCCTATGGTGATGTCGCCCCAAGTCGTCTCCAGCACCGCGGTGTGGAGGCTCCGCCGCCGCTGGTTCATATCAGCATCTTGAACAGGATGAAGCCCAGCATCAGCATCATGACCATCATGAAGATCGCACGGAGACGCTGATGCCCCTGCTCCCGGCGGTTTTCCCGTACCCGCCGCAGACTGGCGGCCCCGAAATAGTTCCGGAACCGGTCGAACTCCGGCACCGCCAGCTTGCTGGCCGAAGGCGCCCCGCCAATGGAGGGCCGCAGCAGGTCTGTCCGCTCCAGGCGCGGCATGACCACCCGCTTGGTGTCCAACCCTTCCGGCCCCGGCGCCAGCTCCAGCGACACCTCGTTCACCGGAACTTCCTCCGCCACCCGTTCCAGCACGCCGGCGCCTCCCGGCAAGGCATC
The DNA here is from genome assembly GCA_964402575.1 of uncultured Verrucomicrobiota bacterium. GTDB lineage: Bacteria > Verrucomicrobiota > Kiritimatiellia > CAIQIC01 > Lenti-01 > Lenti-01. The sequence continues at coordinate 2,040 of CAYODC010000152.1, read as the reverse complement.
CGTCCACGCCGGGGTGCGCCGCCGCATCCCCGCTGGAATCGCCGGTTCCTTCAGCCGGGGCTCGGCCAGGCGCGCCACCTCCTCCGGCACCGATCCGGCCCAGCGCCGAACCTCTTCCATCCGTTCGCGAACCCGGGCCTTTTCCCGCTCGATTTCGCGCAGGCGCTTGTCCAGCGCCGATGTTGTCGGGGCCGCCGCCATGGCCCTAGGCAAAGAAATACAAGACCATCCAGACCACGGCCAACCCCCCCAGCACCACCATCAGAGGCAGCGTGAAGGCCAGGCCCGCCCGCAGCCAATAGCCAAATCCGCGCGACGGATCCAGCCCCGCAGACCGGACCGGCTCAAAGGACAACGCGGGGGACGCCGCCCCGGCGGCTTCCTGCGGATGAATTGCCTCGAGCTTGGCCAGCGCCTTGTTGTAGTCCGACCTCACGTTCTCCAGCAGCGCCAGCGCCTTGTTCAATTCATCCAGCAGCGCGTCGTCCGCCCATTGCTCCTCGTTGAGCGCCTGGACTTCTTCCAACCGTTCCTGCAGCAACCGGCGGGTCTCTCCCAGCAACTGGGCGTAGCGTTCGGCCTGCAGGCGGTCCTTCTCCATGCGCAGCAGGCTCTCGTTCAGCCGCCCTTTCAGCTCGCGCCGTCCGGCGTCGAACGCCTCCTGCTTGTGACGCAATTCCTCCAGCAGCCGCCGTTCCTTTTCCAGCTCCTCCTGGCGGGCCCGCAACCGGTCCAGCTCCTGGGCCTTGTCCACCATCTGCTCCGTGACTTCCTGCTTGTGGCGCGCCAAATGCGTCAGGGTCAAATCGCCAACGGGCCGGTTCGGCAAATCGCGCGACGAGGGAATGTGGCCGTCGCGCGGCGCACCTCCGCGGTCGGCATCCAGCTTGATTTTCAGCGCCGCTTCGCGCTCGCGGACAAGATCGTCATCGAAGAAATCGGTTCCCATGTCATGGCTCCTGTGTCGGCAAGGGGGGAATGGTCAAGGACGTCCCGACGCGCAGGTTGTTCGCGTCGGTCAACCGTTCGCGGTTGGCATCGAAAATGGATTTCCACCGGGCGCGGGTGCCGTAGTAGCGCTCGGAAATCGTCGCGAGATTCTCTCCGGCCTGAACCACGTGGACGGATCCCGCGGCCGCCCCCGGCGCGGAAACCGGCGCGGAATCGACCGCCGCCGGCTTGCGCGCCGCCGGTCCGGCCCCGCGCTGCGCGGCCAATTCCAGCTCGAGCTTCTGAATGCGCTCGTCCCGCGCCTGCAGCCCGCGCCGGAGTTCATCGGGGGTCTCGGCCACCTGCGCGGCAAACGACATCCGGCAAAAACGCATCAGTTCTTCCACCGCCTCGCGGTTCTGCGCGTCCGGCCGCAGCTCCAGGTATCGCCGGTAATGGTAGAGGGCGCCAACGTAGTCCTGGCGATAGTTGTCCAGCATGAGCGCAAGCTCCCGGTGCGCGAGCGCCAGGTCCGGATTCCTCGCCAGCGCTTTTTCGCACCATCCAATGGCCCCGTCAATGTCCTGGACATCCCGGGCGGCAAAGGCCCTCCGCAGGTGCCGGTGGCGCGCATCGCGCTGGTCGCTGGATGCGCGCGAACAGCCCGCCACGCACGCGAGACCCAGCATCGCGAACGCCGCTCCGCGAACCGCCTGTTTCCTGCTCCATTCCATGGGCAGCACCGTAGCAAAACCAGACCCGAAATCAAACTATCCTTCCGGCACCCATGCAAAAAATCCGCCTCCGGAAACCCGGGGGCGGATCGGACGGCCGGTTCGGCTCGTTTTACTTGCCGAGCGCCGCCTGCGCCGCCGCCAAACGGGCGATCGGCACGCGGTACGGCGAGCAGCTCACGTAGTTCAACCCGACCTTGCAGCAGAACTTGACCGACGTCGGATCGCCGCCATGTTCGCCGCAAATGCCGCACTTGAGCTCGGGACGGGTGGCCCGCCCCTTCTTGACCGCCATCTCCACCAGCTGCCCCACGCCCGTGGTGTCCAGCGTCAGGAACGGATCCACCGGCAGGATCTTCTTCTCGAGGTAGTCCGG
>CAYODC010000151.1:0-5720 GCA_964402575.1 uncultured Verrucomicrobiota bacterium | reverse complement strand
GGCGGGATCGGCATGGCGGAGAGAGGGGGGGCTAGTCGTGCTCAGGGAAGGAGGGGGGGCGGTGGCGGGCGAGATCCGGGGCCGATTCAGGGCCTTGTTCCCGCGCTGCAAAGACAGCGACAAGCGGGGAATGGTCGGAGGCTTCGGCGAGCGGGGCGGAGCGGACAACATAAAGTTTGTCGACCACGGTTTCGTTGAGCATGCCGGCATTCACGAACATGTAGTCGACGCGCTGGTGGGTGTCGTCGGGGAGTCGCTGGGTCCAGGCGTCGCCCAAGGGGTCGGCAGGTCGCAGGTCGAAAAGAATGGGTTTGTTCTGGTAGGTTTGGATTTCACGCAGGGGGCGGGAATCGGGGATGTCGCCGAAGTCGCCGACCACGAGGAGGTTGGCGGTGGGGTTATCGTCGAGGGCGGCACGGACGTGGTTGCAGAGCAGCCGGGCTTCATTGCGGCGCATTTCGGCTTGGCCATATTCGTGAAAAACCTTGGTCTTGAGGTGGGCCGCCAGCAGGCGGAACTGGTAGTCGGGGTTGACCTCGATGGTTACGTCCAGGAAACCGTGCTGGACAGGGAACTGGGTGGGGCCGATGGTGTAGAGGTCATCGGTGTGGGGTTGGCGGGCGACCACGGGACAGCGGGAGAGCAGGGCGAGGTGGGAGGTCTGGCCCTCGCGCGGGAGGTAGTCTTCGTAGCGGTAATCCAATCCGGCCTCGCGCAGGCGGAACTTGAAGTCGGTCCAGGCAACGGTGTCGCCCATTTCCTGGACGACGAGGATGTCGGGGGAGACGCGACGGATGGCATCCACAAGGCCTTCGGTCCCTGGCCGGGGGGCGGGGGGGTGGCTTTCGGCCCCGTCGCTTTGGAGGGCGTACTGGTGCAGGTTGAACGTCATGACGGAAAACTCGCCCGCGGCTGGGCGGGGGAAGTCGCCGGTGGAAGGATTCGGTGTGGAAGGGACGGGTGCGAGGGCCGAGCAGCCGCCGCCGCCGAGTCCGGCCAGCAGGAGCGGGATGACCAGGGCGACCATGCGTCGCGGGTTCATGGGAACCTCCTATTTCTTCTGGTAGGCGGCTTCGATCCGTTGGGAGATGTCGCGGTACTTGATGTCGACGCCGTAGATTTCCTTGAAGAAGGCGATGGCTTCCTCCTTCCGGCCCATTTGATCGGCCAGCAGGCCCATCTGGTAGACAACATCCTTCTTGGTTTCATCCATGATGGTGAGTTCGGAAGCCGCCTTTTGGAGCTGTTCGAAGGCGATGTCGAGCTGGCCTTTGTCGGTGAAACACAAGGCGAGGTAATAGAGGGCGCGCGTGCGGCGCTGTGGATTGCGCTGGGCGAGCTGGAATTCCTCGATGGCCTCGGTGTATTTTTTACGGAGGTAGAGTTGGACGCCGTATTCATAGCGGAATTGCAGGTCGTTGGGGTAGCGCTGGACCATGTCTTGGGCGTCGGAAAAGAGGAAATCGGATTTCTGCTGCTCGGTGGTGGCGGCGGCGGCTTCGTCGCCGGCGGCCTTGGCGGCGGCGATGGCGGCATCGAATTTCTTGACCTTGATGGAGGAGGAGGTGCGTTCGATCTGGGGGTCGGTGCGGCCGGCGGCCTTGGTGGCGTCGTCGAGGGCCTGGAGGGCTTCGTCGTAGCGTTCGGCGCGCACATAGAGGTCGGCGAGGGCGCGGCGGAAGTTCATGTTCTGCGGCTCGCGCTCGATATCCTTGAGGCGTTCGACGATCAGGGTATCGACATCGTTTTCGCCCTTGACGGCCTTGGCCTGCTGTTCGAGGCGGATGGCCTCCTTCTGGTCCTTGAGCTTGGAGCGGAAGTCGCTCTTCATGTCGGTCCAGCCGCCGGACTTCATGGTGTCGAGGGCGGCGGCATCCTTGAGGTTCTTGATGGCGACCTGGTCGTTGGGCAGCAATTCGGCGACGGTGGCGTAGCAGTCCCGGGCGCCGGAGGGTTGGTTGGTGGCGATGTAAAGGCGGGCCAGCAGGCGCAGGAAGGCGACATCCTTGGCGAAGTAGGGGCGGGCGATTTCGAGGGTTTGCGCGGCGATTTCGGGCATGCCGGCCGCTTCGGCGGCCTGGGCGAAGAATTTGAGGAAGGGGAGGTTGAGGGGGTCGAGTTGGAGGAGTTTTTCGGCGCCGTCGAGCGCGGCCTTGGGGTCTTTCTTCAGCTTGCCCTGGGCGCCCATCATGGTGAAGGCGCCCTTGAGGGAGGCCATCTGATGGGTCATGGCGTTGGGCTTGGTGGCCATGAACGCCTTGACCTGGGCGATGCGCAGGTTTTTGCGGGCCTGAAGGAAACGGGGTTCCAGCGTGATGACCTGCTTGAGCATATCCAGCGCGTAGCTGGCGTTTCCGCGTTCGAGGGCGGCCATGGCCTTTTCAAAAAGGTCACGGATTTTTCGGGGCAGTTGTTCCAACGCAAGTTCTTCCATGACGCGCTCCTTCCGCTCGGTCCACACGAACGATATGAAAATGATCAATACCTAGTGGCGTAGAATAGGGCTGCCAGAAGGAAGCGTCAAACCTGAAAATCGGCGGGGGGCGGGGGCGGCGCCCTTTTATTTCAGCAAGGATTCCAAGCCTTGGAGGATTTTCAGTCCTTCCTGGACGTGGCGTTTGTCGGACTCGGACAACTGATCCAACTGGGGGGCGAGGTCCTGGGCGATGCCGCCGGAAAGGGCGTTTTGCAGGAGGCGGTCGAGATCGGGCCGGACGCGCGGCTGGCGGAGGGATCCGCGGATGGCCAGCGGCACCATGAGGCCTCCATCCACATAGGGCAGGTAGGCCGAGCGATCCTTGCCATTGGTGAGGCGGGCGGTTTCCGCGGGGGTGGCGACAAGTTGCGCGGCGAGGTCGAGTTGATCCTCGAACGGGCGGAGGGTGCCGACGAGATCGAGGCGGTAGTCCGGCATGGCGAGGCGGGTTTCGGAGAGGGTGGCGAGGCCCTCGTGCAGGTCCACGGTGGCGGTGGCGGTTTCGTAGCGAGTCGTGGTGACGGTGGTGGCGGCCGCCCGGGCCCGGTCGACTTTGGGCCGGAGCCGCGGAACCAGCTCGAGCAGAAGGGGATGGTCGAGCTGCAACCAGACCTGGTCCATCAGCGAGCCGGCGGTACCGACGGATTGCAGGTCGTCGATGCGCAGATGGGCGCGGGCCGCCAGCGTATTCAGGCCGGGCGCGGCCACGGCCTGTCCCTGCAGCCGGGCATCGAATTGAAGCCGGCCAGAGAAGGTGTTTTCTCCGGCGAGCCCGTTGGCGGCGAGGGCTTCCGCGAGGGCCAATTGCTGGGCATCGAGAAGATCCAGGCGGTAGGATAGCGGGCACGCCAACAGGTCGGCGGAGCCGCGAGCGCGGAGAGAACCGCCGTAGGCCGAAACCGAGGCGTTGGAGAGAACCAGGATGCCGTTGATGAGCTGGAGGGTGGCGGTTCCATCGGTGAAGCGGTTCTGGCCATAGGCGAGGATGGGAAACGTGGCGTCGGCGGTCGCGTGCAGGTGGCGCAGGAACAGGGCGGCGGCGGGGGATTGGGCCAGCGCCATGGTTCCCGGCGGGGGGGGGCACGGGGGGAGGGAGAATTGGAATGACTCGGGGAGCGGGGTTACGGCGAGCAGGTGTTCCACTACGGGAGCGGGCAGCGACAGCTCCGCCCGCAGGTTGGCCTGGATTTCGACGGGATGGGTTTCCGTCGCGCCGGGGGTTTCGAGCGCGAGGGTCGCGGTGAGGCCGTCCGCCAGCGAGCCGTGGAGGCGCAGGGACGCCGATAGGCTTTGGAAGGGGAGGGATTCCGCCGGCAGGAAGGCCTGGAGGTCGGCGAAATCGCGGATGTCGAACCGGGACTGGAAGTCGACGAGCCAGGCTGCGAGGGTGCCGGCGGAATCGGCGGGGGGGGGGGGGAGGCGGAGATAGTCAAATCCATCGAGGAGCGCTGGCCGATGGCGGCCTTGCCGGTCATGTGGACGGGGCGTCCGGGCGCGAGGTCCTGCAACAGGAAGTCGAGGTTGGAAATCCGGAAGGTTTGTTCGCCGCCGTCGGGGGCCGGGGTGATGAATTCGAAACAGGCCTTGTCGATCTGCAACTGTCGCAGGGCGAAGGGCGGGGCAGTGGAGGCCGGGGGCGGGGGCGGGGCGGGTGGCGCGAGAAGGTCCGAGAAGTTGAACGTACCGTCGGGATGCTGGACGATCCGGACCGTGGGCTCGGCGAGTTGGATGGAGGTGATTTCCTTGGTGCGGAAATCCACGTAGACGGCAAGCTCCTTCAACGAGGCAAAGTCGCGCGAACCGTCCGGTTCCCGCAGCGCGGCGTTGCGCACCACCAGCGAGAAAGGAAAGAGTGTATAATCGATGCGTTCAAAGTCCGCCGGGCGCCCGGTGGCCCGCTGAATGAAGCCGGTGGCGGCGGCCTTGAACTTCGGGGTGTTGAGGGCGTGGCGAAGGGTGAAGTGCGCGGTGAGGGCCAGGAAGAGCGCCAAGCCCGCCAGCCAGATCAGGAATCGAATCCATCGTTTCATGGCGCCAGCCTAGACGAACGCGGCGGAAAAACCAAAGCCGAAGATGTCTGGTCTTGAAGCGGGCGGCGGATTGTTGGAGTGTACGGCGCATGAACGACAACGCTGAACCGACTGCCGCCGTGCCCGCCCGCCGGGAGATTCCCGAGGCCCTGACCTGGGATCTGACGCCTCTGTATGCCGCTCCGGAAGATTGGGAGGCCGATTTCGGGCGCCTGGACGCCGCGGCGGCCCCGGTGCTGGCGATGCAGGGCCAGTTGGACTCCGCCGAGGCCGTGGCCCGGCTGTTCGAGGCGGAGACCGCGCTCGACCGCCTGCTGGAACGGCTGCACACCTATGCGCATTTGCGCCACGACGAGGACACCGCCGAGGCCGGGCCCCAGGCGCGCGAGGCGCGCATCCGGGCCCGCTACGCCGAGATTGCCGCGCAGTGCGCGTGGATCACCCCGGAGCTGCTGTCGCATCCGGAGGAGGAGATCCGCGCGTGGATGGAGGATTCGCGCCTGGCCGATGCGCGCCGGACGCTGCTGAAGGTGCTGCGCAACAAGCCGCATGTGCTGTCGGCCGCGGAGGAGACGCTGCTGGCGCGGGGGGCGGAGGTGCTGGCGGCATCCGAGCAAACCTACGGGTTGCTGACCAACGCCGACCTGACCTTTCCGGACATTCCGGGGCCCGGCGGGGAGAAGCTGCCGCTGACGGAAGGCACGTACCGGGCGCATCTGGAGAATCCGGACCGCGGGGTGCGCAAGGCCGCGTTCGAGACGCTGCTGGGCGGCTACGGCCAGTTGCAAAACACGCTGGCCTCGACGCTATCCGCGACGGTCAAGGCGCACGCCTACATGGCGGAGGTCCGCCATTTCGAATCGTCGCTGGAGGCCGCGCTGTTCGACGACCAGGTGCCCGTGGCGGTGTATGACGGGCTGATCGCGGCCACGCACGATGCGCTGCCGCAGTTCCACCGCTATCTGGACCTGCGCCAGCGCGCGCTGGGACTGCCGGACCTAGACATGTACGACCTCTACGCGCCGCTGGTGCCCTCGTGTGCAGTCCGGGTACCGATGGACGAGGCGCGCGAGTGGGTCGTGGAGGCCTGCCGTCCGCTCGGCGCGGAGTACGGCGCGGCGCTCGCGGCCGCGTTTTCGTCGCGCTGGATCGACTGGCGGGAGAACAAGGGCAAGCGCTCGGGCGCCTATTCCAGCGGCTGCTACGACAGCCCG